>JBLHHI010000001.1:0-63296 GCA_047614125.1 Bacteroidia bacterium
CGCATTTGCCGCCAATCCATACACGGTTTCCGTTGGAATCGCCACCAATTCGCCTCGAATTAGGGCATTCGCAGCTCGTTGTAAATCGACTCCAATCATCTAAATATCAATGCATTACTTCTTGCTGCGCTTCAATCCGTACTTGTCAATCTTGTTGTATAAGTGACTGCGCTGAATATCGATTTCGGCTGCTGTTTTAGCCACATTCCACTTGTTCTTTTTTAGCTTATGATCAATGAATACCTTTTCGGCGTAATCCTTAAACTCCTGGAACTTTTCAAACTGTTCTACCACATCCAACGAGCTCGTTCTGCGAATCGCTGCATTCGAGAAGTTTAATACATCTTCTCCGGTAATCTTATCTTCACAGAGAATAACCAAACGTTCTATCACGTTTCGCAATTCCCGAATGTTTCCACTCCAACCAATCTTTTTGAGTTCTTGCATTGCACTGGTAGCCAGCACCTTGCGACCCATGCCATTGTCTTCACAAATCTCTGTGATAAAACGTTCGGCTAACAACGGAATGTCATCTGTGCGATCATTTAACGATGGAACGTGAATGAGTATCACACTAATGCGATGGTATAAATCTTCTCGGAATCTTCCTTCTTCGATTTCCAATCGAAGATCTTTATTGGTCGCAGCAACAATTCGAACATCTACATCGAGGTCTTTATCACCTCCAACTCGAGTAATTTTATTTTCTTGTAAGGCTCGCAAAACCTTGGCTTGAGCTGATAAGCTCATGTCGCCAATTTCATCCAAAAACAAAGTACCAGTATGTGCTTTTTCAAACTTGCCAATACGTTGTCTATGCGCCGAAGTAAAACTGCCTTTTTCATGACCAAATAACTCGCTTTCAATGAGTTCCGAAGGAATAGCCGCGCAATTAACCTCCACGAAGGGCTCTGCATGTCGATTGCTTTTTTCGTGAATCCAACGGGCAACTAATTCTTTTCCCGTTCCGTTCTCCCCAGTTATTAAAACCCGAGCATCCGTAGGCGCCACTTTCTCAATGGTGTCTTTAATCTTTTTAATGGAGGGACTGTCGCCAATCATTTCACGCGTCTTGGTAATCTTGCGCTTTAACACCTTGGTTTCGATAACCAAGCTGTTCTTTTCGGTGGCGTTCCGAACGGTTATAAGGAGTTTGTTTAAATCCGGTGGCTTCGATATGAAATCATACGCACCTTTTTTAGTAGCTTCCAAAGCGGTTTCGATGGTACCGTGACCGGAAATCATTATGAACGGTAGTTCTGGCACCAGACTCGATACTTTATCGAGTAATTCAATGCCATCCATGCCGGGCATTTTGATATCGCACAGCACTGCATCGTAGTTATACTTCTTTATTAAATCAAAGGCTTTCTTGCCGTCTTCGGCTTCTTCAACCTCGTAATTTTCGTACAAAAGAATCTCTTTAAGAGTCTCTCTAATACTGGCTTCGTCATCAACAATTAGAATTCTTGGCATCGTGTTTTTTATTTAAAAAAAATGGACAAATCTATAAGCCGGGTTCTGTATCGAAGCAAACGCTCCAACGTCTATCATTTATCTGGTCGAGACGTTACCGTCTGGATCTATCAACCTACCCTCCCTGTTTGCCGAAGCAACGAAACTGGTCGTCTCTTCCAGGGTTTGCTTGGTCTTTCAACATGCAAGGTTTGTACCAGCCTACTGTTACCAGTAAACCGCGTGGGCTCTTACCCCTCGTTTTCACCATTCCTCGCCGAAACGAGATGTTATTTTCTGCTACACTCGCTGTCTGCAGGCCTTAATTCCTACATCCCCTGATATTCTCAGGGTGCATTACCATGCGTTGCCCGGACTTTCCTCCCCTGTATTTAAACAAAGGCGATAGACCGATTTGTCCGAAGCAAAAGTAGGAAAAAAATGTACAAAATATTTGACGGTTAATGCAAGCTGTACCGAAGTTGGATAGAAACGGCAAAGTGATCGCTGTAACCAGCCAGATAATTTCTTCCACCAAAGGTCCTCAACGGATATCCCTCGTACTTTTCAGAGTGTTGACGAAGGGCTTCATTATCCTTTATTTGAACGGAGTTGGCCACGTAGCGCCATGTTTTGCTGTCTTGAAGGTTGGAATTAATGATGATTTGATCCAGCATGTTCCAATCATCGCGATAACAATAACTGCCCTTTCCATTTTTTTCTAAATCCGCCATAAGGTTGAAAAGTTGTGCATTACTTGTTTCAGAAGCAACGGTTTGCAAACTGTGGCTGGATGGTTCATCGTTAAAATCTCCCATTATAACAATGTTTGCCGTTGGATCTTCCTTGATGAGTCGTGCCGACAAGGCAGCAAGCGTTTGTGCCGCTTTGATGCGCTTTGGTTCACTCTCTTCCAAACCTCCGCGCCGAGAGGGCCAGTGGTTTACCAAAAAATAAAAGTTCTCTTGGGTTTGTTTTGCTTCGAGTTTCACCCACAGAATATCGCGCGTTATCTGCTGAAATTCAGATAAATCTATTTTTTCCATGCCATGTTCGATGTATTTAAATACCTTCGGATTGTAGATGGCGCCCACATCAATCCCGCGTAGGTCGGAACTTTCTTCATGAATAATTTTATACTTAGCCGTTCTGAGCAAAGGCGTTTTTATCAAGTCTTGAATAACCAACTTGTTCTCAATTTCACACAAGCCCAAAAAGTCAGGCGTTCCACCATTTAGGTCAGAAATTACCGTGCTTAAATTCAGCAACTTTGTATTGTATTTGTCCGTATTCCAAGCCTTGGCCGAATCCGGAAGAAATTCGCCATCAAAGGTGTTTGGATCGTCGATCGTATCAAAAAGATTTTCAACATTGTAGAATCCAACCGTAATTACGCCATTTTTACTGCACGACACAGCCGATAACACGATGAAAAGAAAGATAAACTTTAAGAAGATTTTCATACGGCGAAAATACATTTGGTTTCCAACTGCGCAAGGCTTCGGTGCACAAGTATGGTTTATGGTTGATGGTTTCAAGCTACGCTCCGATAAAGATCAGAGTTTTGGCAGACAAGTTTGGATTGTGTTTAAATGATTTCCACCTACTCAAGCATAAAAGGACAAGATATTTTTTGAATTTCCCTGCATCAACCATAAACTATAAACGAGGAAACAATACACTATAAACGAGGAAACCATAAACTTTCAACTTTTCACTTTTACCTTCCAACTAATAACTATTCTCCTAATTTTGCCTGCATATGACACTAATCAAATCAATATCAGGAATTCGAGGAACCATAGGAGGACGGCCCGGAGAAGGACTGACACCATTGGATGCAGTAACCTTTGCAGCAGCGTATGCCGCTTGGCTTCAAAAGAACAATTCGGGAAAGCTTAAGGTGGCCATCGGTCGAGATGCACGAATTAGCGGGGAAATGATTGCTGGTTTGGTAAGTCAAACCTTGGTTGGTATGGGCATCGATGTTATTGATCTCGGGCTGAGTACAACGCCAACCGTTGAGATAGCAGTGCCAGATTTGGGAGCACATGGCGGAATTATTTTAACTGCCAGCCATAATCCCATTCAATGGAATGCGCTGAAGCTGCTGAATTCGATGGGTGAATTTATTACGGCCGCCGATGGAGCAGAAATGTTGGCCATTGCGAAAAAAGGGGAGATGAACTTTGCTGAAGTGGAGGAATTGGGAACCATTGTTTTAGATTCAACTTGGATTGAAAAACACATTAACAAAGTGATGGATTGCGTTGAGGTTCAGGCTGATGCAATACGAAAACGGAAATTTAAAGTAGTGGTGGATTCTGTAAATAGTACGGGCTCACTATCCATTCCACCCTTGCTTGAGCGATTAGGAGTTACAGATGTAATTTCCATCAATGATGTACCAAACGGCATTTTTGCTCACAATCCAGAACCCTTAGCTGTTAACCTCACTGAAATTTCAGAACGCGTTGTTGAAGAAAAAGCAGATCTCGGAATTGTGGTAGATCCAGATGTTGATCGTTTGTGCTTTGTAATGGAAAACGGTGAAATGTTTGGCGAAGAGTATACCTTAGTTGCTGTGGCGGATTATCTGCTCTCGTTAACTCCGGGGAATACGGTTTCAAACCTATCTTCAACCCGGGCGCTGGCCGATGTAACATCCTCATACAATGGATCATACAGTGCAAGCGCAGTAGGGGAGGTAAACGTAGTAACCAAGATGAAAGAGGTAAAAGCGGTAATTGGTGGTGAGGGAAATGGTGGAATCATTTGGCCCAAACTTCATTATGGACGAGATGCGTTGGCAGGAATTGCCTTGTTCTTAACCCACCTTGCTCAAAAGGAATGCACCATGACCGAATTAAAGAATGGGTATCCGCAATACGAGATGTCGAAGAACAAAATAGATCTTCAGCCTGGAATGTCCATCCCCAATATTTTGGAGAAGATGAAGTTAAAGTATGCCTCAGAACGATTAAATACCGTTGATGGATTAAAGATCGATTTCGACAATGAATGGGTGCATTTGCGAGGTTCAAACACTGAACCAATCATTCGCATTTACGCCGAAAGCAAGTCGGCAGAAAGTGCGCACAACTTAACGGAACGCATTAAAAAAGAGATACTTAGCCTATAATATTCAGAATTTCGCCATCGATGATAATAAATTATTAAACGTTTAAAATGACAAGTTCGCAAATTTGCTTTTTATATAATTTCAGATTCAGATGCTTCTCAACATGCCTAGTGCTAGTGGTTGTTTTCTTGGTTGGATGCGGTGAAAAATCAAAACCATCTTCAAATCCCGGTATGGATATTAAAGATGATGCGGCCTTTCAATTGGTGATCTTAGGAACCGTTCAAGATGCTGGTTCGCCTCATGTTGGTTGCGAAAAAGAATGTTGTTCTAATTTGAGTCTGGAGGAGAAAGGCAGACGAAGAGTTTCATGCATTGGTTTATTTGATCGAGTTGAGCAAAAGACCTTTCTGTTTGATGCCACACCAGATATTGTGGCACAAATCAACGGAATGAATGCACAGCTCAGCTTGTCGAATAAACAATTGCCCGACGGCATTTTTTTAACCCATGCCCACATAGGTCATTATACAGGACTCATGTTCCTAGGACGCGAAAGTGTGAATGCTTCTAAGGTTCCAGTCTATGCAATGCCACGGATGTTTGAATTCTTAAAAAGCAACGGCCCGTGGTCGCAACTTGTTGATTTACAAAATATTGAACTGAAATTGCTAAGGTCAGATTCTCTGATTAAAATCACTAAGGGGCTGTCGGTCACTCCCATTGTAGTACCTCATCGCGATGAATTTAGTGAGACCGTTGGGTACATTATAGCTGCCCTGAACAAGAAAGTGCTTTTCATTCCCGACATCGACAAATGGATGAAGTGGAATCGGGACATCACCGACTATGTAAAACTGGTAGATTATGCCTTCATAGATGCCACATTTTACGGCCCTAACGAAGTAAAGCGCAGCATGAACGAAATACCACATCCCTTTGTAGTGGAGAGTATGGCCATGTTTGAATCGCTTCCTGACACAGAAAAAGCCAAGATCCATTTCATCCATTTAAATCATACCAATCCATTGTTAAATTCGAACTCTGAAGAGTATAAGGAGGTAATAAGCAAAGGCTTTCACGTGGCTAGAATTGAGCAAGTCTTTGATTTGGAATAAGGGAGCGTCATTCAGAGCCCGCCTTCTGAGGCGAAGCGATGAGAGGTGGTGTTGGATGAATCTTTTCAATTGAGACTTACTCCGCCAAAAAATCATAAATCTCCTGGTTCTCCTTCGTAAAAGAAGGTTGCTTTGTGGTAAACCCTTTAATCATGGCCGCCGCCAACAAATAATCCTTCATCGGCCGATATTTCGTTAGAATATTCCAACAAGCCAATTGACGCATTACCCGAATTCCAATCTTTTCCATCACTCGGTTTTCTTTCCGATCTCCATCCAAAATACTGGGACGATAGATGTGTATGGTGTTGAATTTAATCATCTTAACCGCATCCTCCATTTCACCCTTAATTTTAGAATAAAAGTTGTCAGATTTCGATTTTGCCCCCATGGATGAAACCAACACGTACGATTTAACCCCGTTTTTAACGGCCAACCTAGCAAATTCCAGCGGATACGTTACATCCACCTTATACTGCGCTTCTTTGCTGCCAGCGGTTCTTATGGTGGTCCCCATTGCTGAAAAGAGAACCGTACCTTTTATATGATCCGAAATATCGGATAAGTTCTCAAAATTGGTGATGATGGTTTCTAGTTTTTCGTGATGAAGGTCCGGAATTCCGCGTCGACCAAAACATCGAATATTTGTGCATTTTGGATCTTTAATCAATTGATCAACTAATTGGTTGCCGATTAAACCAGTGTGCCCAATAACTAGGGCAGCGTATTCTAGTACTTTATCCATTGGATAACACAACAAATATAAACGGCTTAAGTTTCAATTATTTAACTTCCTAATCATCTTTCTCCTACCTTCGCCCCGTGAATTATTTATCGGTCGAAAATCTGGAAAAAAACCTGGGAGAACGCATCCTTTTTTCCAACCTAAACTTTGGGTTAAACAAGGGCGACAAGATGGCTTTAATAGCCAACAATGGAACCGGTAAATCAAGTCTCCTAAAAATCATTGCAGGCATGGATATTCCGAGCCAAGGCCAATCGGTTTTTCGAAATGGAATTCGGTTTGGATATTTGGATCAAGAGCCTGATTTTGAACATGATATAACCATTTCCGAACTCATCAAAACCGCCAATTCGGAGATGCTGGAAATCATTTCCAGCTATCATTTAGCCATTGATGCTCAAGCGGAAAACTTTGATGAAAAAACACAGGCTCTGGTAGACGGTGCCATGGCCAAGATGGATGAGGTGGATGCATGGGATTACGAACGAAGGCTGGAAGAAATTTTGACCCTTTTTGAAATCAATAATAAAGACCAAAAAGTGGGCAGCTTGTCGGGTGGCCAAAAGAAACGATTGGCGCTTGCTCTGGCTCTTTTAGATGACCCCGATGTGCTCATTCTTGATGAACCTACGAATCACTTGGATGTGGCGATGATTGAGTGGTTGGAGAAGCATTTGATACGAGCTGGTACAACTTTGTTTATGGTTACCCACGATCGATATTTTCTTGAAAACGTGTGCAACGTAATTCTTGAACTACACAACGGTAAACTCTATACGCACAATGGAAATTACTCCTTTTTTCTTCAGAAACGGGCTGAACGTGAAGAGGTTAAGCGCATAGAAATTGAAAAAGCTGGCAAAAAAGTGAAGACGGAAATCGATTGGATCCGTCGAATGCCAAAGGCACGTGGTACGAAATCGAAGGCAAGAATCCAGCAATTTCATGCTACTGAAGCCATCTCCAAAAGCGGGGTAAAAGAGCAAGAACTCAAGCTTTCTGTTAAGATGAGCCGCATGGGCGGGAAGATCCTTGAACTCAAAAAAATATATAAATCATACCACGACCAGTTTATGCTCAAGGGGTTTGAGTACACTTTTAAACGCGGAGAGCGAATTGGAATTGTGGGTCCAAACGGAGTTGGGAAATCCACTTTCTTAAACATTATAACTGGTGCTGTAAAAGCCGACAGCGGTAAACGCAACTTAGGTGATACGGTGGTTTTTGGCTATTTCGACCAAAAAGGGCTCGATTTTAAGCCGGAAATGAAGGTCATCGATATTCTTAAAGAACACGCGGAAGTAATCGAGTTGGGGGATGGATCAAAACTTACAGCCTCTCAGTTTTTAAATCATTTTATGTTCCCGCCAGCGGTTCAACACAATCCAGTTTCGAAGCTGAGTGGTGGTGAAAAGAGGCGTTTACACTTGATGACCGTACTCATTAAAAATCCAAACTTTTTAATCCTCGATGAGCCTACCAATGATCTTGACTTGCTCACGCTCAATAAGTTAGAAGATTTTCTGTTGGATTATCAGGGATGTTTGCTCATCGTATCTCACGACCGGTATTTTATGGATACGCTGGTGGATCATTTGTTTCTGTTTGAGGGCGAAGGTAAAATACGCGACTTTAATGGAACGTACTCCGATTATCGAGATGAGTTGGATGAGCGGGCTGCTCGTGAACGATCGAGTCAGGTTAAAGAAGCCGATAAAACCAGATGGAAGCAAAATGTACAAAGTGAGACTGAGGTTCGAAAACTGAGCTTTAAAGAGCGGCATGAATTTGAAACGTTGGAAAAGGAGATATCATCCTTAACTCAAGAAAAAGCTGAATTAGAACTCTTTTTAAACAGTGGAGATTCCGATTACGAAAAACTACGAGTTACCGCAGAACGAATTGAAACCATTATTTCTGACCTCGACGAAAAGGAGTTAAGATGGTTGGAACTCTCTGAATTTGAATAGCTTACTTTCATCTATCGCATTTCATCAGCTTTTTGCACCATGTGCTCATACACTGCCCGCCAACCCATCCAACGGTCGTCTTCACTCAACGATTCGTTGTGCCATAAACTAATGGCCAAACCACCTACTTCTTTAACAACTTCCAACACCTCATCAATGTGATTCATCGCTTGGTTAGGCTGCAAGCGGTAATAATGCAAAGGGGTTACATCCATTAAACAAAATGGAAAACAACGCAAGTTTGTAACCGTCTCTTTCTCAAAGTTATAGTATAAAAATGAAGATGCAAGTCCCGCCCTAAAGCCGTGGTGCGATGTATATCCGCAGGTGTAATCTTCCGTTATTCCGTTGGCAATCAGTCGTTTGTATGTAGTAGGCAATTTCATACGAAGAAAGTGCTGTCTGCTTAAATGTACTTTTTGCTCGGTAATTGATTCCAGCGCATCAATCTCTGATTTTAATCGATGGGCTTCCACGTCATTCGATCGGTAGGATGGGTGAACCCCAAGTTTATGTTTTTCGGCCAAGTTTGAAATGAGCGATCGAAATACCTTTTTCTTTGCGGATGTGTTTTTATCAAAAGCCCCATATCTACCCACTTGAAAGAAATAGGTTACATCCGTGGTATGAGTTAAATGCAAGGTGTTTTGATAGTTAAAGTTAAAAAATGGGTCTTCACCGCCGGCAAAAAGAATGGCAAGTCGTTGTTTAAATGCGCCTTCTTTAAAGGTGAAAATATCACGAACAAGTCCGCCAAACATCCGCTTAAACCCCTTAAATTTATACTTCCAAACCTGATCAACATCAATGGTTGACCGAAATTCGAAGCTACGTGGTTTCAGTTCCAAAGTGGGAAATCGAGCTTGAAATTGCTCACCAAGTTCTCGAGCCCAATAATTAACTAAAGGAAGATGGAGGATGTTTAATTGCACCAAACAACTTGCTTCGGGCGGAAAGCGTTTGTGCGCATCTTCATCATAGGGCAAGTGTTCTTCATACCTACTTACAAGGTAAAAGGCCGCAGCAAAAGGGTCGAAGTCTTCTTCATCCAACAAAAGATGTGGAATGCTTCGATCTGAATCATCGCCCAAGTGGGCTTCAACTGATCTTAAATCATGTTCAAAAAGAAGCTTGGATGGATGAATATGGATGGAACCTTCCACTTCGTTTTCTGAATACGATATGCCGGCTTGGTTGACGGCTAATTTTGCATTTTTAAAGTTAATGATCTCAAAATCAATACCTAACAGTTCTTTTAAGACTACATCCGCAATGTATTGCAATCGGGCTGATGGTTGATCCGTGAAGATTTTAACTGAATTCATTCTTACTTTGACAGCGCATTAAATTGTCGATCCATTTCATCAGCAAGTGCATTATCCTTTGCAGTAACCGTGTTGCCTGCATCGTGTGTAGTTAGACTCACTTCCACCCAATTATAAACGTTTTTCCATTCTGGATGATGGTTGGTTTTTGATATAAACGGAACCATGTTTTGCATCCACTCCGTGGCTTGTTCAAAAGAAGAAAAGGTAAATTTTTTACTTAGTTGTTCATCGGTACGATTCCACATAGTTCTTTTTGTTAACGGTGTTAATTCCGTGCAATTTTAACATATGTTGGTTGGTTGTTCACCATAAGCTCAACAATGTAAAGTCCGGGCACCATATAATTGGGCGAAATATAGGAAAACTCATCCAACGTTTTGTATGAGTAAATCACTTTTCCATCCAAACCATATACACGCACAGAAAGCTCTGATAATGTGCTATTTACCACGGTCAATTCATCCAAACCAGCGGCAAAGGCAGATGAATTTAGGACGGAAACACCATTGAGCAAATTTGAGTGCTCAATGAGACTCGAATGCGTTAATATATTATAATCTTCAAAACAACTGAACAAAGGACCACGGTGTTTTTTGTTGTAAATAATTGAATCCAATCTCAAAATGATTGCCGCCATTTGTGGCATTGAAGCACCAGAACTTTGATAATACAAATGCTCTAATACCAAAGTGTCTGTTACCCCTCGGCCCAACTTGTCGTAAATGCACATCAATGGGCTCGACCAAAGTTCTCGGTTTGCATTGGTACTGTTTTCTAGGTCGGTTGGATAGCGTTTTTGGACATCTGTGCGCACGCCATTCCAAAACTCATTGTGTCCATCCCAATTAAAAACTGCACTTCGGCCAAAAGATTCGTATTGCAAAGAGTACGAGGTACTTATGTAATCGCAGTTGGCTTCTTCCATCGCTGCTCGTTCCTTTCCAGATACGGTATTTGGACTTGCTGCAAAAGAAAGAGCGTGTCCAAATTCATGTAAAACAACTTCTCCGTCTTCCGCGTCATCAACCCCGCCTTCTCCAAATTCCAACTCAAGTGGATAGATGTTGTAGTTAAATGAACTTTCATCACCTCCACCATACGCGTGTGCATCAATGAGTAGGGTATCGGGCAGAAGTGATTCAAAACCAATGCTTTGGAGATAATCGGAATAGGTAGTTAGATGAAAAAATACATTCACATCTTCAAAGCCATTTTGGCTGCGCGTGAAATAAAAGGTATCGTTCGTACTAAACGTTTGAGGAGTTTTCGGATCGCTTACATGTCCAAATAAGTATCGATCCGATTTTAACCAAAATGTATCGTTAACGAATCGCGCTTTCATTTTTACCCACTTTTGCTCGGCAAGCAATTCCGGCACATCGCTGTCGTTTGCGTCTGTATAAGGTGCTCCATATAATTTGCCGGCTGAGTTGAGCGGGTTTACTAAAAAAACGCTCGCATGTACCAGGGAATCCGGGGCATGAAAGAAAAGTTTGGACGGTTCGGATGCAATGATCATTTCACCAACTTGTATCTGCTGTGTGGCGTATTTATCGTTCAAAATGCGCACTTCGGCAAGCTTCCAACCCACGTTGGTTTGAACCCACTGACTATTTTTAGCAGCCTTAAAATCAGATACTTCAGCCCTAATTATGGACGAATTGTCTTGTATTAAAAAGAGCTGTCCCGAAGGATTTATATGCGCCTTAATCTCAACGTTAAGCATTGCATAACCCTGATAAATAACTTGGTAGGTGTAATGCCTTCCTGTTAAACTCGATACTTGATGTGTGAGTTGTAATTGATACTCTGGATTTTGAAATAAAGATTGACTTTGCAAAAGATGGTTGGTAAGTTCGGCAGACTCCAAGATGATCGGACCCTGAACATACGACATGTGTGCGGGTTGTTGAACAACGTTCGAAAAAATCGAACTTGGACGTTGCGCAAATGATGCATATGCAACAATAAATAACAGATGTAAACCAATGAATCTCAAAGCCTTCAATAATTAAAAGTAAAATTAAACCAAATTGGTCTCAAAAGAAAAGATGTTGGGTAAATCTTCCAACATCTTTTTAATGTTTTCCCATTCCGAAATCTTTACCTCCATGGTAAAATCCGATCCAACTACAACGGGAGCTAGTAACACATTGACGCCATATCTTGAGGCAAATTCATAGACCTTATAATCCAGTTTTTCGGTAGATTTAAGACGGAAGCGGATCATGGGTTCTTTAACCACTCTTGTTGCGGCATCCAAGCACAATCGAGCGGCTTCGCCATAGGCTTCAATCAATCCCGGAACTCCCAGTTTTTTACCGCCGAAATAACGTACCACTACGACTAATACATTGGTAATATTGGCGGCCTGGATCGCACGGTAAATGGGGGCCCCAGCTGAATTTCCTGGTTCTCCATCATCATTTATTCGGAAATTTCCTCCATCTTTTCCCAACTGATAAGCAAAGCAATGGTGTGAGGCATCGGGATATATTTCGCGCAAACCATTCAACTCGGTTTTAACATCATCTTCGGATGAAACTGGATAAGCAAAGCCAAAGAACTTACTGTTTTGCTGTTTATACAAAGCTTCCGAATTGGAGGCTATGGAGGTAAATTGATATGAATTGTGTTCAGCTTCCAAAAATATTTCCAATAATTATTATGGCGGCAACGGCCATACCAATACCAACCATGTTTTTGGTGGAAAGTTTTTCTCGAAATAATAGTACCGACAAAATGGTGGAGAGCACCACAATTCCTATGTTGTTAATTGGAAAAATTTGGGCCGTTGTTAACGACCAGTTTTTTAAGTGTAACGTTCTGAATATGAAGTAAATACTGAAATAATTTGGCACGCCTAAGGCAATGCCCGCTACCACATTCCGCTTTGTAAATTGGAGCTTTCCTTTATTATTAAAAAGGTGCAGGATGAATCCTAAGATGCCAGCAGTTGCAAAAATAAAGAGCACTGGAACGTTGTCGTTTACTTCTGGTGGAAGAATAGTTTCAATGTATTTAAGTGTGATATCGATGCATCCCGAACCTATGAAAACCAAGAAGGGTAGGAGGTGAATGGCGCGTTTTCCAAAAGTAGACTGCTTCTTCACAGAGGTAAGAAATACGCTGATTAGACTCAGAATAATTCCAACATAAACCCAACTGGAAACCAGCTCACGCAAGAATACGATGCCAAATAGAACTGGGAAGACGACACCCATTTTAGCCGCCACTACAGCTACGCTAATGCCATACAATCGGGTGGTTTGTGCCATTCCTACAAATACAACGATGAATAACAAACCAATTCCTAAAGAGAACCAAAGCCAACTCAAGGATGATGTGGTTTGCACGATTCCAACATCGGTGCCAACGGCCAAACCTGTTAAAACACATACGATGTAATTAATGGTTATGGCTTGAGAATTATCGATGTGATATTTATCGAACAATTTAAAAATCAAGTTTATAACCGACGAAGCCAGAATGCTGAGAACGAGGTATATCATGAATATTTACGAGTTATTTCAATGCAATCAGAGCCCAAATAATATGACTTAGAATTTGATTTCGTTTCCAATCTTGGGGCAACAATACCTTCTTGCCAAAGCTGTTTAGATGTAATTTTAACCACTTCGTCAAAGGCGTCTTCGTCTATGAAATGCTGCAGCGTTTTACTCCCGCCTTCCACCAAAATACTTTGCAAGTCGGCTTGATGACAGTACCTAAATACTTGATTGATGATGGTTTCATAGGGGTTTAAAAACACGAATGTGGTATTCGGTCGACCCTTTTTTTCGGCAGATTTGGTGAAAATAAGGTTCTTTCCTCCATCCGTAAAAAGAGCAAGATCCGAACGAAGTAGGTTCTCTTTGTCTAGGATGATCCGAACAGGGCTGGACCCAAACCAATGCCGAACATTGAGTTTTGGATTGTCGAAATTTGCGGTGACGTTTCCAATCAAAATGGCTTGGTGGCTGGCTCGAAGTTGATGAACGAGTATATTACTCAACGAATTACTAATGGACTTATATAGATGATTTTGTTCATCACTTCTTCCAATAAATCCATCAATGGTTTGCGCCCATTTCAACGTCACATAGGGACGCGATTTTTCATGAAAGGTGAAAAATTTTCGATTTAAAAAACGTCCTTCCATTTCCAAGATTCCAACTTCTACCTCAATTCCAGCATCTCGCAATTTTCGAATGCCTTTCCCCGCCACTTTTTCGTGCGGATCGGTGTTGCAAATCACCACCTTGGATATTCCACTTTTTATAATCAAGTTGGCACATGGAGGGGTTTTACCATGGTGGGAGCAAGGTTCCAAATTAACATATAAGGTGCTGTTTTTTAATGCGTTGTGATCCAGAATACGGGCAATTGCCTCCACTTCGGCATGTGCTTGTCCAAAGGCATGATGATATCCTTCTCCAAGTATTTTTCCTTCCAACACAATTACACAGCCAACGAGTGGGTTTGATTGCACTTGCCCAGCGCCAAGCTCGGCGAGCTGTAAACATCTTTTCATCCATACGTGGTGCGCGTTGTGAGTCAAAATCGGTAATTTCGACCGCAAATGTATCCAACATTTCAAGACTTTAAGTTGTGGTTTTCAGAGCGATTGAAGAATCTGTTTTCCGAAACGGAAACATCATTTTTATTTAATATCTTGTTGGAAGAAGTCTGTGGCGTAACAAAAATCAATTATTTGATGGATCCTACTGTTTTAATCACAGGTGAACAAATGGTTTTGTTGGATCGGGTGGTAACCCGTCTATTACAAAACGAGCCATGGCAGTACATTTTTAATAAAGCATATTTCTTGGGGAACGAATACAGCGTAAATTCAGGTGTGTTAATTCCTCGTCCAGAGACCGAAGAGCTAGTGCAATGGATCTTTGACGATTACCGAAACTCGAGCAAAGCTGGACTGCATGTGTTGGACATAGGCACAGGCAGCGGTATCATACCCATCTCATGTAAGCAACGGTTTCCTAGTTGGAACGTACGTGGATGCGATGTTTCAGATCGAGCCTTAAAAGTGGCCAGACTTAATGCGCAAAACATATTAAAAGAAGCCTCTACTGTAGATTTTTATTTAGAGGACATTTTAAAACCCAAACGGTTTTTCAATCCACCCATCGATGTTCTGGTCAGCAATCCACCGTACGTATTAATTTCAGACAAGGCTAAAATGTCGGAAAATGTCTTGGCTTTCGAACCGCATATTGCACTTTTTGTTCCAGACAATGACCCGTTGTTATTTTATCGAAAAATCATAGAATATGCCAATGATGTGCTTTCTGAAACGGGTTGTATTTACTTCGAAACACATGAAGATTCTTCGCTTAAAGTTGGTTTGAAAAAATTATGTAACGCACTAAATTTCAATAACATAGAATTTAAAACGGACCTGCAGCAACGACAACGGATGGCGAAGATTTGGAGGTAGGGTCTTTATTTTGCCTTACTCTCTTCTTCTTTCTTTCTCTCTCTTTCTAACATTTCCTTCTCGAACTCATCCACTATTCGCAGCGAGGTAGTGTCGTTTGGATTTTGGTCTAGCTTTAAACGAGCATCCAGATACTCAGGGTGGTCCGAGAAATGCCAATTATACAATGACTTTTGGGGAAGTAAGAAAAGTGTCAACCCCAAAATTCCAAAAGGTATTACTCTTTTTGCCAAACGCTTAAAAATGACGTTATTATCTTTTTTGATCCAATAAATTGCTGCAGTCATGGATATGGCTAATCCAACAACACCCGATAACAACAATTCGAAGTCTGATTTCCACATCATTAACTTAAACAAAATTCCCATTATCAGGGTCGACAAAGACAATCCAATTCCAATGCAAACTCCTATGTTCATAACAGATGCACTTTTTAACGGGTCTTCGTTAAAAAGTGGTACCGAACAGGAGAAATAGAACATCGAAAGCAAACCGAGCGATAACACTACAATAAAGGACCCGCCGGGTAGATTGAATAAGTAAAGCACAATGCCGATGAGAAATGGTACGATTAGAACTCTTTCAATTTTTTTCATATTGTTTTAAACAGGTTGTTTACACTTATTCTGGTTTAGAGAAATAGCTATTTCTAATTTTATTAAACATTTTTCTTCCAAAAAAAGGCAACCAAAGCAAAGCAAAAATCAACAACGATCTTAGTTGAAACCAAAGGGCCCAAAATTTTGAAGGTATTAATCCATTCTTTTTTGATGTTGCATAATCCGTTGCTCTGCCCCATGCAATAAATGCGTCAGCCATGGGCAGCGCACCTAAGATGTATGATTTGCGTTTTTGGCTTGATCTACATGCACCAAAGGCATGAATCGTTTTATACAATTCATCTGCTTCGGTCCGATGATCATACATTGAAAGGGTTCCAATCATCATTATTGTGGCTGAAAATCCTACATCAAAAATAACTGGCCCTGAATCAATATCTCCGTTTCCTGTAATTCCTATCGGGTATTCTCGTACGGATGGTAATCCGAATGTAGTTGTAAGAAACGAACGCTTCATAAACTCAAATTGATCTTTGCCAAACTTCGGGTCAATGTCACCCAACATCCTTAAGATCAGACCGATAGAAGAACCTCGAGCACCTTCTTCAATGGCACCTTTTGTGAGCCCGTCTACCTTATGAGGAACCAAATCCGTAAATGGATCAAGCCATTGTTTCACATCTTCCATCCAAGCATCCAAAGCGGATTTATATCTGGGTTCAAAAACACGGTTGTAATTACTTAATGAGGCCATCGCCACAAATTGATCTCCTGGCCAAAACTGATTTCCATAAGATGCCAAGTATGGCGTTGATGAACGTTCCATGGCCAAAGATATTTCTTGGCTTTGTGCTTTAAAAGTGTGGATGAACAATCCAGCATTCTCAAAGCTGGTATCAACCAAAAGTATTTTGGAAAGGAGGTAATTTCTCCATCCGCAATAAAAAATTCCAAATTCTGGTTCCAATCCGCTGTGAAAGGTGGCCTGAGCTAGCGAACTATTAATTTCATTAAAGGAATAAAGAGCTTCAGCTAAAGCTCTTTGTTTCACAATTTCGTCGGTTGAGTCGCCCAATGCCAATTCACACCAGCTCAGGCCGTACAAGGCATTAACGAACATTAAACCTTCAGGGAAAAGGTTTTGCATTCGAGTGCCTAAGTCGTTGGTTTTTAGCTCATTTTCAAGAAAATTGAGCTGCTTTATTACATCACCTTTTTGGTTGCCGATTGAATTCGAACCTGTGTAGAGTTGCAAGTTGATCCATAAAATCACGATGGAAACTATCGAAGCAACGGTTAACCAAAGATATTTGATGAATTTCATTTATAATTTTTATAACGAGCTAAAGGCTTATCAAAAGAACAGAACGAATTGTTGTAGAAAGTTGGTACTCAAGAGTGCATTTTTAGTTGATCCAGATCTTCTTTTCTAATCACGTAAGTTTTGATTGAACGAATTACAAGTCGATTTTAAACAATCGACCATCTATTGGAAAAGGGGAAATGTTAATTAGTCCAATTTTGTTGAGGTCGGGATGATGCGGGTTGATCAAATAATTAAAATCGCCAGCTACAACTGCGGAAGGAACTTTTAAAGCCAACGCTGATTTTGACTCAATAAACTTGTCCCCAAGCTTCATTGTCGATAATGGGCTTGGAAAAGCATTCCAATCTTTAGATAAGCTTGAAGTATCAAGAATGGCTATATGACAGTCATCCGAAATTTCAATTTCCATCATTACAAAATCACTCGGCAAGGTGGCAAAGCTTAGATGAACGGCCACCTCAGCTAAGGCAAGTGCACGACTTTCTGCCGTATAAATCACTTCCGTTCCTTTCGAATTCCATCGATTATTTGATTGGGATGCACCTTTGCCGCTCAATGCATTGGTGTATTTCTTTCTGCTGAGCCTGTAAACACGCATTACACAAAAACCGCGTGCTCAATTTTGTTTAGCTCAGACATTACGAGCTCTTTGCCGTACGAATCTTTTAAGAGTTCGAAGGGTTTCATCCGACTTAATGAAATTGAAGGTGTTTGAAGCCAAAGGTAGAATTGCTCGTTCGAATCAAACACTTGTGAGCCAAGTTGGGTTACTTCGGCAAGCTCAATGATTTTTTCTGTGTGAATGGACTTAAATACAAAGTTCTTTTCCTTTTTATTGCGCTGAAGTGTTTTGATTGACACATCTAAATATTCTGCCCAATCATTTTCTGTAAATGGAGCCAAGTTCTTTATTAATTCGAATAAGGAATAAGGAATGCCATCTCGGATGGTGTGGATGACCAACATTTTATTATGAAAAAAATTGGCGTAGCTCATGCCTGATGAGCGGAATGGTAATGCATTTGCGAGTGATACCTTGGAAGCATATACCCCGAAAGCTTCGTTTAACACGTTGATTTCTTGCTCGTTGGAATCAATGACTTTCATTATTTAGACACTTGACTACAAATGTACGACTTTTGTCTTGGTTTGAAAAATTTTCCAACAAAGATTTTGTTCCAGTCTTGCTTTGAAAATTACAATTCTACCTCCAACTCCTTTAAAACATTATCCGCTTCACTAATGTATTTCATAACATAAAGCACGTAACGAATATCCACGCCAATGGAGCGAGAATAGGATTCGTTCCATTCAAAATCATTGATCGTAGCTGAAGTAGCCCGATCAAAGTTAATGCCCACCAACTCTCCCTTAGAGTTTAATATGGGGCTTCCACTGTTGCCACCGGTTGTGTCGAGGTTGTATAACATTCCAACTACAACTTGCTTTCGAGTAGGATGGAGGAGCTTATCGCTTGCCTGTATCGTCTTATATTTCTCAAGCAAGTGATCCGGCATATAGTAATCTCCTTCTGATTCTGCTTTTTGCAAGATGCCACTAACCGTGGTATATGGGTCGTTGTAAACCGCATCCATTGGCTGGTAGCCTTTAACGTATCCGTAGGTCAATCGGAGGGTTGCATTGGCATCTGGAATAAATTGCCCACCAAAAAATTGTTCTTTAACCTCTGCCAACATTGGCATTAATGCATCCAGCTCATTGTTGATTTCTGACCATTCTTTGCCAATGGCATTGGTCTCTGCATCCAAAAGCATTGCGCATGCAACTACTGCGTCGTTCGACTTAAAAAACGATTTGGGATTTTTATCAAATAAGTCAATCATTTTCTGACGATTAGAAAATGCAGACTTAGCCCAGACCTTTTGAATCCGAGCTTCAATCTCGTTCAGGGTTGGGTTCTTAACACCCAACTCATCCATCGTTTTTTGCGCTCTCCCGCCGCCCGTTTTGTGAATGCGAAACAATAATCTTGAAAAGAATTTAGCATCTAAATCTGTGGTGTAAATTCGGTATCCCGATTTCAACTCCTTTGCCAGCTTTTCTTGGTAATCCTCCGTAATGACTTGTTTGCTTTTTACAACACGAAGTTTTCCGTTTCCAGCAAACTGGGCAGCGAAAAACACACCTGAACAGCTGTATAACTGGTTGAGATAAATGTAGTCGTCGGCAATCTTATTTTTGCGGTCGTACAGATCTTCAATGCTCGAAAGTAAGTTGGCATACTTGGTTAAATCTCTTCCATCGTTTTCAATAAACTCTTTCAACTGACTTTGGTCTGAGTATCGATCTTCAATGATAGACGTGCGCTGCAAGCCCTGCATCTTACCTTTAAAGTTTTTAGTTGTATTGCTAAGGGAAGCCAATGTGCCCGCGTACCTAAGTTGCTTGGCCTTGTCGTTTGCTGCATCCACTTGAAAAAGTTTAATCCGCTCATCAAACCAAGAACTTATGGTTGGTAAAATGTGGTTGTTTTGGTACGTTAAAAACTCGGCTGGAGCATGTCGGTACGTTGTACCTGGATATCCCAAAATAAAGACAAAATCGTTTTCATTGGTACCTTCAGCTTTTACTTTTAAGTGTTTTTCTGGATGATAAGGTTCGCCGTTTTCATACACGCGGACGATGCTAAAGTCGCCGTTGTGTCTTGGCCAAACCCAATTATCCGATTCTCCTCCAAACTTCCCAACTGCTTGCGGCGGAACGTATACCAGGCGTACATCTTCTAACAACTTATATCGAAACAAGGTGTAATATCTTCCCACAAACATCTCGGATATTTTAATTTCCAAATCGGGGTAAATTCCTTGTTCTGTTTTTTCGATTCGGTCAATGTTGTCGGCAATCATTTTCTTTCGATCCTTAGGCGAGGTAGCGCCATCAACGCCTTCTAGAACACCTTCGCTTACATCTTCGAAACTCAATGTAATGCGGCATGGGAGGGTGGTTTTGAGCTCATCTTCTGGAGCCGCGGCATAAAAGCCATTTTCCAAATAATTCTGTTCTGGTGAACTCAAAGAAGCTACCGAACCAAAAACACAATGGTGGTTGGTAATAACCAGTCCTTTATCAGAAATAAACGATCCTGTGCATCCACCCAAACGAACCAGGGCATTGGTCAATCCAATTTTGCCAGGTTCATAAATATCACTTTGAGGAATTTGCAAGCCAGCTTTGGCCAAATCAAGGCTTCCCAATTGAGCTAATGGGTACATCCCTTCTTCTTTATCTTTTGGAATAAATGATGCGGAAACAATCAGTATTAAGGAAAGCATGATTAAGGAAACGGAATAATTTAAGATTTTAGTTATGCGCATTTGTTCTTTGTGATTGTAAATTGAAAAAGGAAATTACTTATTCGAAATAGGAAGCATTAATAAAGGCGTTAAGCTCGGGGTTTTTAGCAGTTCTAACATCCTTCCTTGGTCCTTCCCACCACTTTTCGCCTTCGTTAATAAAAATAATATGATCGCCAATGTCGAAAACTGTTTTCATATCATGAGTATTTATGATGGTGGTTATTTGGAATTCCTGTGTGATCTCTTTCAACAGCTCATCAATTACACGGGATGTTACTGGATCAAGACCCGAATTTGGCTCGTCGCAAAACAAATACTTAATATCTAGGGCAATGGCTCGAGCAATACCAACTCGTTTTTTCATTCCACCACTAATTTCTGCCGAATATTTATTATTAACTCCCTCTAAATGTACCTGTTCCAAACAAAAGTTGACTCGATCAAGGCGCTCTTCCTTAGTCATTGTCGTAAACATCTTTAG
This sequence comes from Bacteroidia bacterium, assembly GCA_047614125.1. Taxonomy (GTDB): domain Bacteria; phylum Bacteroidota; class Bacteroidia; order NS11-12g; family UBA9320; genus JBLHHI01. The sequence continues at coordinate 20,842 of JBLHHI010000001.1, forward strand.
CGGAAATTCAATGTTTTCTTCAACGGTCGCAGAATCAAAAAGCGCCGTTCCTTGAAACAGCATTCCTATGTCTCGACGAACATCGCGAACGGCCTTATCATCAAGTTGATGAAAATTCGCCTCGTCATACAAAACCTGACCAGCAGTGGGCTTTAGCAAGCCTACCATACACTTCATCAGTACACTTTTACCACTCCCACTAGCGCCAATAATTAAATTGGTTTTACCCGGTTGAAAGGTGGTTGAAACGTGCTTCAAAACCTCTTTATCTTCAAACGACTTGCTTACGTTTACCAGTTCAATCATTGTGTTGTCTTACAGAAGTAATTGGGTGAGTATGTAATCCGAAAATAAAATAAGCACCGCGCTGTACACTACTGCCTTGGTACTGCTGGCACCTACCTCTAAGGCACCTCCGCTGGTGTAGTAGCCCTGATAACAAGAAACCGAAGTTATGATGAAGGCATAGGTGAAGGCTTTTATTAAAGAGAAAATGAGATTAAACGTTAAAAAACTTTCTCGAGCACCTTGCATATATTCATCGGGCGTTAATATACCGCTGGCCTGACCTGCAATAATTCCTCCCATATTGCTTAAAAAAATAGAGATGATGATGAGTGCCGGTATCATTACCAAGCCAGCAATAATCTTGGGCAGAGCAATAAATCCGGCCGAGTTAATGCCCATAATATCTAAGGCGTCTATTTGCTCACCAACCCGCATTGTTCCTATTTCGGAGGCAATGTGCGATCCTACATTACCGGCCAAAACCAAGCAAGTAATAGTTGGAGCCAGTTCGAGCATTGACGAATCACTCACAATTGAGCCAATTACTGGATTTGCTACCAGCGGACTTACCAATTGATACGCGATTTGCAGCGTTGTTACAGCACCTTGAAAAAAGGCGATAATGGCTACAATGGCCAACGACCCAATACCTATGTTTTTCATCTCGAGCATGGTACGCTCCCAATAAACATGAAATTTCTCGGGACGAGAAAACATACTTTGCAGAAACAGGCAATACTTTCCGAAATGATAGAAGATTTGCATTTTTTACTTTAAGGCGGTAAATATATTGGTTTAACCGGTGTGTTGCCAAGAATCTCTTAGATTTGCTCATTAATGTGGAAAGAAAAATAAATGCAGCCAAAGAATAAAAAACCTTGCGTACTTATAAGTGGAGGAACCAAGGGTATTGGATTAGCCTTAGTTCGAAAATTTGTTGCACATGGTTTTGTAGTTGCTACTTGTGGTAGGAGCGAGGACGCAATTGATTACTTGCGAAAGGAATTGAACGAGACATCTCCACAAAGCTTGGTGCTGGCATGCGATGTTAGAAACAAAGCGGCCTTAATGCACTTTTACAAGCAAGTATTCGAGCATTTTGGTAGACTCGATGTTTTGATCAACAATGCAGGTGTTTTTATTCCAGGTTCCTTGCACGAAGAAGAAGACGGGGTATTTGAAGTAATGATGGAAACCAACCTCAATGCCACCTATCATTTGAGCAGATTAGCGATTCCGGCAATCAAAAAGGCCCCAAAGCCACATATTTTTAATATTTGCTCAACGGCCAGTATAACACCGTATTTAAATGGTGGATCATATTGCATTTCTAAGTATGCTCAATATGGCCTTACGAAGGTATTGCGCGAAGAACTTAAGGAGTTTAACGTGCGGGTTACAGCCATCTTGCCGGGAGCCACGCTAACGGCGTCATGGGCTGGCACCGATTTACCCACGGATCGCTTCATTGATCCAAACAGCATTGCTGATTTAATTTGGACAGCCTACAATCTACCAGCTTCGGTGGTTGTTGAAGACCTATTGGTCAGGCCAATGCAAGGAGATATCGAATAAGGGAAGTGTTACTTGACACTGACAAATGTTTTTATTTATGGATTTAATTTCGTTGTAAATTATATTTTTGCGGTAATCTTAAAAAAGAATAATGAAAAGAAGTAGTTACTATGTTTTAACCCTTGGGTTAGTATGTGCTTTTGTTGGCAGCACTTTCGCTCAACAAACTTTAAAAATGGATGATCACTCTCATCCCGTTAAATACAGCGAAGCTAAAGGGCCTTACGGCGGAACCTTGGGCAAGAAGGCAAACGTAAACGAATGGTTTAGCCCACGTCAGTTAATGTCTGATTATGGAGCTACTTTTTCTGGACCGGGATTTTTTCCATTGTTCCAAGATTCATCGGTTTTCTACGTACCAAGCGCAACCGCACAAAATCAAAATCCTTTTAGCAACGGATTTAACTTGTACGGTACTGTTTTTCAACCGTCTGACGAGTTGTACTCCTTGCAAACTTCTGATGGAGCGTCATTTGATCGATTTGATCGACCCATTTGTGATTCCATCTATTTTCCATACTCTTACATCCGTCAAGTAGATCAAATCGATGTTAGCGGAGAGATGATTGATGTTGTAGACACCATTTACGTTCATTACTACGAGAACAAAAACTTAACTACGACTTGGCAGTTTAACAACTCTGAAGAAACTTTTTCAATGCCTATCACCGGCAACTTCAGCGTTAAAAGACTTGGACCTTCCGATGTTACACACATCGATACTGTATTGTTGATGAAGGCTGCAGCTACAGACTCCACCTTGGAGGAAAGCATTAATCTAGGAGGTATTGCCTTGGCCGTTCCATCTACTGTTAACAAAATATTATCTAACAGTGCCTTAAACGATGCCAATGTGATAGGGTTCTCCATTGTTTACAAAACAATGGTTCCTTACTCATTTGGCGACACGATTTTGAGCTACAACGACAACGTAGTTCCATCCAAAAAATTGAACGCCTTTGGTACCGCATCGTATACAAACTCGGGTGCTCGGGTTATCCAAACAGATTACAACAACAACTCATTTGCTACCAACCGTCAAGTTCGTTACGGACAAAAAGATTTGGATCCATTAGTGGGCTACCTTCCAACACTACAATCCGTTGGTTGGGGATCTGATTTCTACTTTGATGGAGCTTTTCATTTAGTTGGAGATAACTCTGTAGGAGACGTTCAAAATGAGTTGGGCGTTAAGGTGTATCCAAACCCAGCTTCAAAAGGAACCAACTTAGTCGTTAAAGCCAACAATGTTAAAGGCGGAACGGTTTCAATTGCCTTAATTGATTTGGTTGGTAATACTGTGTACAACAGCGGAAGTATGAACTACCAGGCTGCTTACAACGTTTCTACATCAGCGCTTCTTCCAGGCATTTACTTCGTGAGTGTTTCTGCAAATGGAATATCATCTACTCAAAAAGTAGTGATTACCGAATAAGATTTATATCCAAACATCAAAAAGGTCCTGCAATGCAGGACCTTTTTTTTTGCGATTAATTTTCACCCTTAAGCCTTATTTTTTCGAATAATACATTTTTTACGCTGGTCCGCAGAAATCAAGCATAAACCATAAACTCGTTTATCATTGGTTAGCCAACATCCACTTGTTCCTCGAGCTGAAGCACGAGGAAATTCATACCTGTCAGGTTTATTTAGGATTGCATCATTCATCAACCATTTACCTTTACCCATTAACCATTCTTCCTTGCCACAGTAATCTCCCGTTTCCCCATAGGGCCAAACGGATTCTCCACCTCAAAGCCAACCTGTTTTAAGTTGCGTTTAAACTGGCCTTGCGCGCAATAGGTTACCAAGAGGCCATTTGATTCCAAAAGATTGAACACCTTTTCAATATTGGGCAATACCCAAGGCGATGGCTGCTTTCCAGGGGCAAAAGCATCAAAGTAAATTAAATCGAATCGCGAATCTGTTTCAAAATCTTCCAACTTCATCAAATATTTAGTAAGCTTAAAAGTTGAACTGAGTTCAATAATCTTTTCAAATTCGGAAGAATGAATCAGGTTATTTATTGGGTTTCGAACCTTAAGTACTTCATCAAAATTGAGTAAATCGTATTCTTCCTTAATCAAAGGATAGGGTTCAAGTGTATGGAAATCAACGGTTTGGTTAGATTCTTGAGCCCTTTGTAAGGTTAAAATAATGTTTAGGCCTGTGCCCATTCCAACTTCCAAAATTTTAATAGGGTGTACAATGGATTGAAAAAAATCAAAGCCGTGCTTGATATAAATAAATTGAGATTCGGTTACAGCCCCCTTGTGACTGTGGTAGGCCTCATCCATTTCAGGGATGTACAACGAGGAGCTTCCGTCGAAGGTTGTAATCACTTTTCGAGGTAAATAATCGGTATTCCCAGAATCTTTCACTTTATCCAACATAAAATATTTTCTTTGCGCACACTTTCAGACATGACAAATAAAAAGGTTTCCATCGTAATTCCGGCCTACAATGAAGGCAAAACCATCCACCTTATTCTTGATAAGGTAAAAGGAGTACAGCTCATCAACGATTTAGAAAAAGAAATAATCATCGTTAACGATTGCTCAAATGATAATACGACCGAAGCAGTGAATCGCTATATAGATGAAAACAAAGACCTAAACATTCGATTGTTAGAACATACCGTTAACAGTGGGAAAGGAGCAGCCTTGCATACTGGAATAGCAGGTGCCACAGGCAAATACGTCCTCATTCAAGATGCTGATTTAGAGTACGATCCAATTGAGTATAATGAGCTTTTAATACCCTTAGAAACGAATGAAGCAGATGTGGTTTATGGCTCGCGTTTTATAGGTGGGAAGCCGCATCGAATTCTTTTTTTCTGGCATACCATTGGCAATAAAATGCTCACCACCTTAAGCAATGTATTCACCAATTTGAATCTTACCGATATGGAAACTTGTTACAAGGTTTTCCGTACCGAGATGATTCAATCACTGCACCTCAAAGAAAAGAGATTTGGCTTTGAACCAGAAGTAACCGCTAAAATATCCAGAATCCCAAAAATTCGCATCTACGAGATCGGCATCGCGTATTATGGAAGAACCTACGAGGACGGAAAGAAAATAGGCTGGAAGGATGGTTTTAGAGCGTTGTGGTGCATTTTTAAATACAATGTCTTAAGCAAGTAAACACAAAAATGCGACCGATTCTCATATCCATTGTTCTTTGCATGGGTGCAGTAATTTGGTCGGCCAACAACATTGCGTGGAGTGGCGAGCATCATGCGGGTATCATCAAAGCCGATGGTCGTGGATATTATGCGCATCTACCAGCAACCTTTATTTACAACGATCTCAACTTCCAATTTTTTGACAGCCTCGATGGCAAAAAAGGAAAATACTATAACCAAAACTACTTTTACGATTACCGACAAGAGTACAAGGGAACACACATAAACAAGTACTATTCAGGCACTTCTGTTGCCATGCTTCCATTTTTTGCTCTCGCGCATTGGTATACTAAACACAAAGGCGGAGACGCAGATGGCTATTCTAAATACTACCAAATTGCCATTAGTTGGGCAGCCATCATTTACATGCTGCTCTCGTTGATTTTGATGGCTAAAACATTGAAACTCTATCGGATATCCGATCAATCAATTGCCTTTGGCTTGGTATTGGTAGTGTTCGCCACCAATTGGTACCATTACGTTGTTTCGGAGCCAGCCATGTCGCACGTGTATTCCATCTTCTTCATAACTTGGTTTGTTTATTTAATTGCACGCTGGAACACAAAAGGTAAGGTCTCATTGCCACTGGTTGCCGCAATTCTGGCAGTCATCATTCTCCTCCGACCACTCAATGGCATCGTGCTGCTTTTGGTGCCGGGCTTATTTCGAGATTGGACGGGTTTTATAAGCAAATGTAAGCTGCAGCTGCGCAAGCCTCAAAAATTGATCATAGCGCTTTTCATTGGCGCTGCCATCTTGTCCATTCAATTCATCATTTATTACTTTCAAACAGGCGAACTGTTTATTTATGCGTATAAGGAGGAAGGCTTTAACTTTCGCAACCCTCAAATAATCAACATCTTATTCTCATATAAAAAAGGACTCTTCGTATACACACCCATGCTTTTTATAGCCCTTTGGGGTTTGTATTCTTGGTTTAAAAAAAATACATGGCAAGCCATTTGGACTTTTTCCTTTTTAGCAGTTCTTACGTATTTCTTGTCGAGTTGGTGGATGTGGTATTACGGAGGAAGTTTTTCGTCTCGAGTTTATATAGAATATTTTGTGCTTTTTTTAATTCCTTTAGGTTACTTGTTGGATGGAATAAAAAAAGCTGCAGGGCGACATCTGATTCACGCCCTTCTGATTTTCACCCTCATTTTGAGCCAATTTCAAACCTATCAATACCGTAAGATGGTGATACATTGGGATGGAATGACAAAAGAAAAGTATTGGGAAAGTTTTACCGAGTTTTAACTTGTTTCAATCAAAAAGGTTTATTTCTCTAAGGTAGATTTTATGTACAACTTTTCAATGCGATTGATTGGGAGTTGACAAAATTGCTCATGGCAGCTTACACAAGCCTTAACACTTTGATTATATGCACGTTGCCTCTCACTTCCTAAAGCACTTTTTAGAGCCAACATGGATTCGGTATACGCGGTTGCAAATGTCGTATATGTATCATCAATCGTGCCTTTGATGGTGGGCTGAGCAGTAATCAACAACTCATAGGCTTTTGGATAGCTTAACTGAATTTCTTCGGCCAATATTTGTGCCTTAATCACCTGATCTTCAAGCTCCATCGTGCGCATCAACAGAGCCAGTTCTGAAGCTACGTACATGTCCGGTTTTTCTTGTTTGGACGGCGATTTCGAACAACTAAACAAGAACGCGAGGGCACCTGCTACTAGAATTTTATTACGCACAACAGTCATTAATCAATAAGTACACCTGTGGCAACAAACGAATACTCAACAAGGGGTTCAGTTATGGCTTCCATTTCTTCCTTCCCGGCTTCACGTTCAACAGCGTGGTGGCGCTGTTGCTCTACGCTTATGGTTTGCATGAAGGCAGTTCCTTCCACCACGGCAGTCCGTTCTGAGCTATTCTTAGGAACAAAGAATCCATAGTCTTTAAAACGTACCCGAATCATTTTTCCATCCGACATGGCAAGTCCCATCCAACAACCCTTGGTTTGACAAACTTGTGAAATCGTACCCGTCAACTTGGTTTGAACAGAATCACGCGCCTCTAATAGGGAGGGTAACGAGTCGCACGGAATGGCGTGTTCAGCTGAAATTGTAGAATCCCCAAAGATTCCAAATGGCGTGGTTGACCCTTCTTTTGAGCTTTGATTACATCCAACAAATCCAACAAAGAATGTGCTGATAATCAGGATGATAGCGAATTTATTTTTCATATTTTAAACGTGTGATAATTCAATGCTGTGTTTGCAAAATTGATGTTCTCGAGAAATATTACTTCCTATTATTACTGTGGTTTCTTTAGGCAAATGTAAAATCAATTCTTCGTACCAAGTAAAGCCTGCTTCATCAAGATTGGAGCAAGGTTCATCAAGAATTAAAACTTCAACTTGCGAAGCAAAGGCCAGAACCAGTTTCAGACGCTGTTTCATTCCACTTGAGAACAAGCCCAGTTGTTTTTTATATTGGGCCTCTAAGCCGGCCTTTTCTAACATTATGTTGAGATCAATTTCTTTTCGCATCGTTTTTAAGCTAAAATGAAGATCGATCATTTCTTTCATGGTAAACTCATCCATGAGTTCGAAGTAGGGGGCGGCCATTGCCATACGTTGATGCCACGAAAATGGCTCAAGTACTTGATTGTCTGATATTTGCTCCCATAAAATGGTTCCGTTTGAAGCACTTACATAGCCCGTGATTATTTTTATTAAGGTGGATTTACCAATGCCATTGGGGCCCAAAATGGCGGTTGAAGAACCGGGGAGGAATTCGATATTGAGATTTTTAAATAGCCACTTATTTTGGTAGCGTTTCGCTACGTTCTGCAACCGAATTGTGATGTTTGAAGACATGTTGCGCTTAGCGGGATAAGAAACCCTTCATAATTCCGCGATCCGAACTTTTAATGAAACTAATTATTTCATCGCGTTCGCGTGTGGCCGGCATTTCCGCTTCAATTTTAGCTAAAGCCTTCGCATTGTTCAAACCGCGCAAATAGAGCATTCGATATATTTCTTGAATCTCAGATATTTTTTCTGGAGAATATCCTCTTCTTCGTAAACCTATGGAGTTAACTCCTTCATACGAAAGGGGTTCTCGTGCAGCCTTGGTAAATGGAGGAACATCCTTTCGTACCAAACTTCCACCGCTAACCATAACGTGATCGCCAATTTTAACAAACTGATGAACGGCAGATAATCCACCTATTATGGCAAAGTTGTTGATTTCAACATGTCCGGCCAGTTGAACGGAATTTGCCAATACAACATTATCGCCAATGATGCAATCGTGCGCAACGTGCACATAGGCCATCAGCAAGCAGCTATCACCGATCTTAGTAGTACGAGTTGCATAGGTGCCGCGATTTATCGTAACACATTCACGAATGGTTACATTATCGCCGATTAAAACGGTAGATTCTTCGCCATCAAACTTTAAATCCTGTGGTATTGCGGATATTACAGCACCTGGGAAAATGCGACAGTTTTTGCCGATTCGCGCTCCTTCCATGATGGTAACATTCGAGCCAATCCAGGTTCCTTCACCAATGGTTACATTTTTGTGGACGGTTACGAAGGGTTCAATTACCACATTATTGGCAATTTTGGCTTCTGGATTTACGTATGCTAGCGGTTGTATCATTTCGGCAAAAGTAGCTGAATTATTTATTTTCTACGATTTGTGCCATCATGTTGGCTTCACTTACTAATCGATCTCCAACATATGCCTCTCCATGCATTAAACAAAGACCTCTTCGAATGGGGGCAGTAAGTTCCATTTTAATTAGGAGTGAATCTCCTGGAACAACTTTTCCCTTAAATTTTGCACTTTCTATTTTAACAAAATATGTGCTCCAAGCCGCTGGATTTTCTTTGTCGTGCAATACCAATACGCCACCTGCTTGCGCCATGGCTTCCAGTTGCAACACCCCGGGCATTAAAGGCTCGCCTTGAAAGTGGCCTTGAAAAAAGTATTGATCACCCGTAATATTCTTAACGGCTAAAATAGAGGTTTCATTAATTTGGATAATCTTGTCGACCAATAAAAAAGGGAACGTATGGGGCAAAATCTTTTCGATTTGCTGATAATTAAATACGGGCTCAAGATTTGGATCGTATTTCGGAATGTTCATGGTGCGTTGAACCTCTTTCCGCGTTTTAAGCATGATTTTTCGAATTTTTTTTGCAAAGGCTACATTGGCCGCATGTCCAGGCCGTGCAGCCATAATCTGAGCTTTTAACGGCATGCCAATCAAGGCTAAATCACCAATCATATCCAGCAACTTGTGCCGAGCTGGCTCATTTTGAAACCGCAGTTCGACGTTGTTCAAAATGCCTTCCTTTTTAACTTCTACCTTCGGCTTGTTAAAGAGTTTGGCCAGTGATTCCAGCTCATCATCTTTAATTACTCGGTCAACAATTACAATGGCGTTGTTAAGATCGCCACCTTTTATTAAGTTGTTGTCTACCAACATCTCCAACTCGTGCAAAAAGCAAAATGTTCTACAGCTTGATATTTCTTGATCAAATTCTGAAATGCTGGTAATCGAGGCATGTTGCGAGCCCAAAACCGGTGAGTTGTAATCGATCATTACCGTTAATCGGTAATCATCGAGTGGCATGGCCACCATTTCAACTCCACGATCTTCTTCGGCATACGATATGTTATGAGGAACAACAAAGTACTCTCGTTCTTTAGTCTGTTGTTTAATACCAACCTTTTTCAACAATTCTACAAAAGGCTTGGAAGATCCATCCATAATTGGAGTTTCGGCAGCATCCAGTTGAATGAGAACGTTGTCTATTTCCAAACCAACTAAGGCGGCAAGTACATGTTCGACGGTATAAATACGTGCTCCGTTTTGTTCGAGGGTAGTGCCTCTCGACACATCAATTACGTAATCAACCAATGCATCAACAATGGGTTGCTCTTCTAAATCAACCCGCTGAAACTTGTAGCCGTGATCTACCTCGGCCGGCTTAAAGGTCATGTTAACCTTTTGACCAGTGTGAAGTCCAACACCTGAGACTGTTAGTGCCTCATTTATAGTGGTTTGAAGTTTTTCCATGTCCTTACTTTCCTTCTTTATTCTCTTTAATTTGCTTTTCGAGCTTATTTACTCGATCCTGTAAATCAGGCAGTTTCCGATATACCACTTGTGTTCTAAAGGCATCTTTTAACGGCATTACTGGGCTTCCGAACAATTGCGTATCCTCATTTGTAACAGATTTCATCAACCCGCTTTGTGCAGCAATTTGAGTGCCTTTGGCAATTTTCAAGTGTCCGGCAAAACCAACCTGTCCGCCAATAACACATTGCTCACCTAAAACGGTACTGCCAGAAATGCCCGACTGCGAAGCCATAACGGTATTCTTACCCACCTCTACATTGTGAGCAATTTGAATCAAGTTATCCAATTTTACACCACTGCGTATAATTGTGCTACCTAAGGTTGCTCGATCTATAGTGCAATTGGCACCAATTTCAACCCAATCCTCAATAATCACATTGCCAATTTGCGGAATTTTTATGTAGGTTCCATCCTTTTGGGGGGCATGTCCGAAGCCGTCCGAACCAATTACAGACCCAGAATGCACGATGACATTATTTCCCAATTCGCATTCGTAGTAAACGCTCACATTGGCGTAAACTATGGTATCCGACCCAACTTGAACGGAATCACCAATGTAGGTATTCGGGTAAATTTTTGTGTTGTCTAAAATGCTAACATCTGATCCGATGTAGGCATTTGCGCCAATGTACACATTTTTTCCAAGGGTTGCACTTTCTTCAACAACGGCGCTTGGATGAATCCCGGTTTTGTGTTTGGCTGGATTGAAAAAGGCATTGAGAACTTTGCAAAAGGCGAGGTAAGGGTCTTCAACGCGAATAAAAGTTTTGCCTGCACCTGGTTTGCCGGCCTGAACGTGACTTACCAAAATAACATTGGCATCCGTGGTATTTAAAAACGCCTCATATTTTGGATTCGCCAAAAAAGTAAGACTGTTCTCGAAGCTCTGATCGATTTTAGAAAGGAATTCAAAATCTGCGTTCACTTCCCCTTCCAGCTTTCCTGATAAAAATGCTGCTATTTCTTGTACTGAATGCGCTGCCACACTACCTCATTTTGGGCAAAGGTATGATTATTTTGGTGTACAAATAAAATACTTTACCACGTCCTGTTTTCGGCTGCTAAAATTGTAATTATCAGAAGCTTTCGACAGCTCGATCAACTCGCCGTTTTTGCGTTTAATCATTATATTATTTGTGCTGGTTTGGTATGCTTTATTAGCTGCTTTGCCAACGTAAATAAAGTAGTTAACTTCCTCTTCATCAAGGTTTAGCAAATACATAACACGCTTTTTTTCACCTTCGATGTACTCTGCAGTAAAAGGCTTTGTTTGAAGGGTGGTTTTAAATAATTTTCGTTGTATTAATGAGCAACAAAGCAGCGATAGAATGGAATCATCAGATCCTTGCCAACTCTTTATCGACGAGTGAATATCTGCATCATCCAACTGACTAAATATTGTTAAAACTTCCGGCTTTTTCAGTGCCGCTTTATCCACTTCATATTCAAGAAAATATCTGAGGTTTGGAGGAACAAACAAATTAGATCCTGTTTGCAATAGCAAACGAACACGCTTAAAAATGTTGAGTAAGACCGCATCAGCAGCCAAGGCGGTTTTGTGGAAATACACTTGCCAATACATCAAACGTCTGGCCATAATAAACTTCTCTACCGAATAGATCCCTTTTTCATCAATAACCAATTGATCATCCACCACATTAAGCATCTGAATGATTCGTTCAAGGCCAACAATTCCTTCTGATACTCCGGTGTAAAAGCTATCTCTGGTTAGATAATCCAATCGGTCTGTATCCAACTGACTGGAAACGAGTTGGTGTAAGAACCGTTTTTGATAGCTTCCTTTAAATATTTCAATGGCCATGGTCAACTTGCCATCAAACTCTTTGTTTAATTGATTCATAAAAAGCCCAGAAACGTATTCGTGCGGAACCTCGTGAAGAATGGAATGCTCTAAAACATGTGAAAACGGCCCATGACCAATGTCGTGAAGCAAGATGGCCGTTTTGGCTGCAGACGCTTCCTCTTCCAAAATTTCAACTCCCTTATCGCGCAAAACATCAATTGCTCTAGACATTAAATGCATGGCTCCCAAAGCATGATGAAACCGCGTGTGCATAGCACCGGGGTAAACCAAATGGGTTAACCCAAGTTGTTTAATGTTGCGCAAACGCTGAAAATACGGATGTTCCACCACATCAAAAATGCACCCTTCATCTATTTGTATGAATCCATAGATTGGATCGTTTATGATTTTAATCTTCTTTCGCTGCATCAATTGGCAAATTTACTACATACCATTCTCTAGAACCTGAGTTCGTTCAATCTTTTAAAATCCAAAATATTATTTAAACTTTGGTCTAGACGTTAAACTCAAGGTGTTTAACCTTTTTTTCAATCATTTAACCTTCGTTTGCAATATCAAAACGAATATTGCAGTTCAGAGTATTCATAATAAACACTGTAAATAGATATGCAAGATATACAACTCCTTTGGGCCGACGACGAGATCGAATTGTTAAAGCCACACATCATTTTTCTTGAGGCAAAGGGATATAAGGTAGATACCGTTAACAACGGATTAGACGCAATTGAGAAAATTACAGAAAAGCGATACGATCTTGTGTTCTTGGATGAAAATATGCCTGGTATTTCTGGCCTCGATGCGCTGAAACAAATTAAAGAGTTAAAGGAAGATATTCCAGTGGTGATGATTACCAAGAATGAGGAGGAGCACATCATGGAGGACGCCATAGGTTCCAAAATTGAAGACTACTTAATAAAGCCTGTAAAGCCCACTCAAATCTTGCTGTGCATAAAGCGAATCATAGACAATAAGCGTTTAGTAACGCAAAATGTGACGGTTCGGTATCAGCAGGAGTTTCGCAACATCATGATGTCGTTGATGGATAATTTGAGTTTCGATGAGTGGAAAGCCTTGTACAAAAAAGTAGTGTACCACGAAATTGAGATTCAGCGAAGTAACGAAACAGGCATGGAAGAAGTTTTGGAAACGCAAAAAGGAGAGACCAACCGAGAATTTTCGAAATACATCCAAAAAAACTATGTAGACTTTTTGGACTACGACAATAAAGATGCTCCCGTTATGTCGCATACTTTAATGCACAAATCCATCTTGCCCATGGTTGGAAAGGGAGCTCCGGTTTATATGTTCTTGATTGACAATCTTAGATTTGATCAATGGAAGTTTATACAACCTCTTATTGCTCAAATGTTTACTGTAGAAAAAGAGGATATGTATTTGAGCATACTTCCAACTACAACTCAATATTGCCGAAACAGCATTTTTGCTGGACTGCTTCCATTGGATATATCAAAGCGTTTTCCAAATAAGTGGAGTAATGATGAAGATGAAGGAGGTAAAAACCTTCATGAAAACGATTTTCTTTTGGATTTGCTGAGTCGACTGAGAATGGACATTAAGACTTCATATACCAAGGTGGTTCATTTAAATCAGGGTAAAGCTTTGGTGGATGACATTCCAAATATGGAAGACAATGACTTAAATGTAATCGTTTACAACTTCGTTGACACCCTATCGCATGCGCGAACCGACAATAAAGTGATGCGTGAGCTAGCAGAAGACGAAGCGGCTTATAGATCGCTTACTTTGAGTTGGTTTGAACACAGCCCGTTGTACGATGCACTGAAGCGAATTTCTGAGAAAAAAGGAACTGTAATCATCACAACAGATCACGGTTCGGTTAAGGTAACCGATCCTGTTAAAGTGATTGGAGATCGTAAAACAACCACCAATTTGCGTTATAAAACAGGCAGAAATCTTGACTTTAATAAAAAAGATGTTTTCATGATTAAAGATCCAGAAAAAGCTGGGTTGCCCGTTCAACACTTAAGTTCCAGCTTCATTTTTTGTCGCAACTCTGATTTTTTTGTTTATCCCAACAATTTAAATCATTATGCCAAATATTATAAAGACACCATTCAGCATGGCGGCATTAGCATTGAAGAGATGATGATTCCATTTATTACGCTAAAATCAAAGTAATTAAAAACCTGAATATCAGTAAGTAATGAAAAAATTTACTGCATCCACATCCAATGACTTGTTTGCAGTTGTTCAGTATGTAGTTGAGCAACTTGAGTCGAAAAACTTGGTGCTTCTTACGGGAGGCTTAGGGGCAGGAAAAACCACCTTAATAAAACAAATTTGTCGAGAACTTGGGGTAGAGTCGAGCATGGCAAGCCCCAGTTTTGGATTGATTAATGAATATGAAACCAACCAAGGTTTAATAGTTCATCACCTCGACTTATACCGTCTAAATGAAGTGCAAGAAGTTTTGGATATTGGCTTGCTGGAAATACTCGATATGGAAAGACCATGCTTCATCGAGTGGCCCGAAATAGCATCCGAAATATTACAGGATTATGAGCCATTACATGTGCGAATAGCCATGGAATTAGACGGCCGAAGAACTATCTTTGTAGAATGAGATTTGGGTGGTTGGTACTATTTTTCTTGGCGTCGCAAGCTGGTGCTCAAACCCTTCCCAAAAATTCAAAAATTACCTCCGAACTTTCTAAATCCACCAACGCAATTGAACATCTAAAGGATCTTGAAAAATTAGGTCCAAAAATGGTTGGAAACATCGGACTTGATAATACAGCAGCCTTTCTTCAACAGGCGTATTTAAACCTCGGCTATTCATCATCAGAAATCGAGATGGATACCTTTACGCAATCAGGGCAACAGCTTGTTAATGTGATTGTTACGAAAAAAGGTCTCCTCGATGATTACATCATTATTTGCGCGCATTATGATACCAAAAATGGAATCGGAATTAACGATAACGGAACCGGTGTTGCCGCCACTTTAGCACTGGCCAGGACCATGGCAAAGCTTTCATCCACTCGTACGATAAAATTTATAAACTTTACCGCAGAAGAACCGGGATATTGGGGTGCCAGCCGTTATGTGGGCAATCAATTAAAATCCACTCAAGGCAAGCTCTATATGTTACTCAATCTCGACCAACTTGGAGGCACAGCTGGAGGTACTGAGAACAACTTTATCTATTGTGAGCAGGACGAAATTCAGGAACCAAATTCAAACAACGCTTTGTCGCATCGAATAACCGATACGTTGATGATGCTTTGCAGAACCTATACATCATTAACACCTGTGTTAACCAACGTTGAACTTAGTGATTACATACCATTTCAGGAAGTGGGAGAGGTGGTTACAGGAATTTATCAGTACGGCAATTACCCATTTTACCACACCGATCGCGATAGTCTAAAAAACGTCGACACCACTTCATTTAAGGAAGTTATTAAGCTCTGCATGGCCGCAACCCTGTATTTTGGTCGGGTTCCAGGTTTTGTTCATATTGAAAGAATTGAACAAGCTATTGTGACAATTTATCCAAATCCAGCGCAACACTCCGTTACCGTTCATACGAGCAATTTTCAAAAACCTTTGGAATACTCAGTATATTCGGCTAATGGTCAATTAGTTATGGCTGGGAAACTCCAAGATACTAAAACAACCGTAGCGCTTAAGAATTTAAATACAGGAATGTATCATGTAACATTTGTTGGCGACAACGGTGAATATTTCTGGCAAAGGTTGGTTGTGCTTGATTAATACTATTTTCGCCCACTCAAATTCACAAATCAAGTTTGAATCTCACCTTTTTAGGCGCCGCACGTGTAGTAACCGGAAGCATGTATTTGCTCACTCTCGACGATGGGTATAACATCTTAGTTGATTGCGGTCTCAATTACGAAAAAAACATCGCACGAGAAGAGAACGCCAACTTCCCTTTTGATCCGTACGACATTGATTTAGTGGTGCTTACCCACGCACACGTAGACCATTCTGGCAATATTCCAACCCTATTTGCCAAAGGTTATGAAGGCAAGGTACTTTGCACGGAACCCACTTGGCGATTGGCTGATATTCTGTTGATGGATTCCGCTAAGATTGAAAATGCGCGAGTATCCAAAGCAAACAGAAGTAGAAATCGAAAGGGCAAACAAGCGCATAAAAAAGAATCGGAAGCATTCCGATTATTTGGCCAAAAGCAAGTAATGGATGCCGTTGGAAGCATGATTACTTTGGAATTTAATACAACCTTTCAACTTCGGCACAATGTTTCCGTAACCCTTATTCCGGCAGGTCACATCTTAGGCGCTGCCTCCGTTGTTTTTGAAATAACGGAAGGAAAAAAAACAAAACGACTGGGATTTACCGGTGATTTGGGTAAGTCGAATGCGAAAATCATTGTTCCCCCGCAAATACCCACCAAGCTCGACTATCTGGTAATGGAAGGCACGTATGGAGATCGAATTCATCAAGAAACTCGAACGCCCGAAGACGTGCTTGAAGAATATATTGAAAGAGTTTGTGTCGAGAATAAGGGGAGACTGGTAATTCCTGCTTTTAGTGTGGGAAGAACTCAGGCAATTTTATTTACAATTAACAAGCTAATGCGCGACGGAAGAATACCTTCTGTCAAGGTTTTTACCGACAGTCCACTGGGCATAAAAAGTGGCAACATCCACCAAGAGTTTAAGCACTTTTTGAATGATGAGGCTCAAAGCTTTGTTCAAGAGCATCACGATCTTTTTCTATTTAAAGAGTTGTACATCGTTGAGGATCAGGATGATGAGACCTTTGTGAGCAACCAGAATCACCCGTGCATTATTGTAAGTTCTGCTGGAATGCTGGAAGGAGGTAGGATTCAACGCCACATTGCCAACAATATTCAGAATCAAAATTCAACCATTTTAATGGCTGGGTTTTGTACGCCAGGCACCTTGGGTCACACGCTTTTATCGGGAGCAAAAAATGTTGCCATTAAAGGCCGGAGCTACTTAGTTTTCGCAGATATCCAAAAAACTGATGCCTTCAGCGCACATCCGGATCAAACCGAATTGTTGAAGTATTTTGATGAGGTACAAGCCAATTCAAATCTTAAGAAAGTTTTTGTTTCACACGGCGAGGAAGCATCGCTGTTAACTATGAAAGACAAGATTTCAGAACGTGGAGTTCAAACCGTAGTTCCGGTAATTGGTGAGACTTTTGAGCTAAACTAGAGGTCTAGTTTGCAAGTAGCAGCCCCACCAATTTTTTCGGCTTCGAAGCGTATCAGAATCATACTTTTAGACAAAACGTTCGTCAATTTCTATGGGACTTTGATCAATATTTAAGGCCGTTGGTGAAATTGCCAAAGTTCTGTGTGTAAAAGGCACATTTTGTCGGTAAAATGTTGGTATCTTCGCCACGTAAGCACCAGAGGCTGCGGCATTTGTGAGTAGTTTTACCGAGTAAAGATTTAACGAAAGAACTGAGAAGGAGATATGGATCATCCAAATGAAAAAATCATCCCGATAAACATCGAGGATGAAATGAAAACAGCTTACATCGATTACTCGATGTCAGTTATTGTTTCTAGAGCCTTACCTGATGTACGAGATGGTTTAAAGCCAGTGCATCGAAGAGTATTGTACGGCATGACCGAACTGGGGTTGGCGAGCAATCGTCCGCACAAGAAATCAGCCCGTATTGTTGGAGAGGTACTGGGTAAGTATCACCCACACGGCGATTCGTCGGTATACGACACCATGGTACGAATGGCACAACCTTGGAGTTTGCGATATACGATGGTAGACGGTCAAGGAAACTTTGGGTCGATTGATGGTGATCCACCGGCAGCTATGCGCTACACGGAGGCCAGAATGCACAAGCTTGCTGAAGAGATGATGACCGACATCGATAAGAACACGGTTAATTATCAAACCAACTTCGATGATTCGTTAAAAGAGCCAACGGTTTTGCCCGCTAAGCTTCCAAATCTTTTGATGAATGGAGCTTCTGGTATTGCCGTAGGAATGGCTACCAATATGGCTCCTCACAATTTAAAGGAAATTATTGGAGGCATTCACGCCTACATCGACAACAACGATATTACCATTCCCGAATTGATGGAGTTTATTAAAGCTCCCGACTTCCCGACAGGAGGTACCATTTATGGCTATGAAGGAGTTAAAATGGCCTTTGAAACTGGGAGAGGTCGAATTGTAATTCGTGGCAAGGCAGAATTTACAACCAATAAAACAGGCCGAGAGCAAATCATCATAACCGAAGTACCATATCAAGTGAGTCCTTCGCAAATTATTGTGAAAGCCGTTGACTTGGTAAACGAAAAGGTTGTAGAAGGCATCGCCGAAATTAGAGACGAATCGGATCGTAACGGATTGCGGATTGTTTTTGATTTAAAACGAGATGCCATTCCAAACATCATTTTAAACCAATTATATAAATTCACCCCACTTCAAACCTCATTCTCGGTAAACAACATCGCGCTGGTAAAAGGCCGTCCAGAAATGTTGAATTTGAAGGATATGATTCATCACTTCGTTGAGCACAGACACGAAGTAGTAGTTCGAAGAACAGAATATGAATTGGATGAGGCCAAAAAGAAGGCCCACATCTTAGAAGGGTTGTTAATTGCCATCGAAAACCTAGATGAAGTAATTAAGTTAATTCGTGCATCGTCTACACCAGAAGATGCTCGGAATGGTTTGATTAGTCGTTTTGAGTTGTCGGAGATTCAAGCCAAGGCCATCTTAGACATGCGTTTGCAGAAGCTTACAGGCTTGGAGCGAGATAAAATTCGTGAAGAGCACGCTAAGATTATGGAAACCATTTCCTACTTAGATGGCATCTTAGCAAGCGTAGAGTTGCGAATGCAGATCATCAAAGACGAACTTACCGAAATGAGTGATAAGTTTGGCGACGAGCGCAGAACCAACATTGAATTCGACAGTGGCGATTTGAATATTGAAGATTTAATTCCAAATGAGGAAGTAATCATCACCATTTCGCACATGGGTTACATTAAGCGTACTGCGCTATCTGAATACCGAACGCAAGGAAGGGGAGGAGTTGGAAATAGAGGCGTAGGCCACCGAGGAGAAGACTTTGTGGAACACTTGCTTATGGCCAAAACACACAATTACATGCTCTTTTTCACAGAACATGGCCGTTGTTTCTGGATGAAGGTATATGAGATTCCAGAAGGATCCAAAACGTCTAAAGGAAGAGCGATTCAGAATCTTTTGGCCATGCCAAAAGAAGATCAAATCAAGGCGTACATTACCGTCATCGATTTAAAAGATGAAGAATACCTAGATAACAATTTCATCATCATGTGTACCAAAAATGGTATCATCAAGAAAACAACACTTCGCGCATATTCGCGGCCAAGATCAAATGGCATTAATGCGATTACCATTCGAGAAGGGGATGAATTGTTGGAAGCAAAGATGACCGATGGAAACAATGAAATCATCCTAGCTAAAAAATCAGGTAAGGCAATTCGTTTTAACGAATCGTTGGTACGACCGATGGGTAGAACTGCAGCTGGCGTTCGAGGAGTAAAACTTGAGAACGAACAGGACGAGGTGATTGGCATGATATGTGTCGGTAGTATAGAAGACGAATCTGTTATGGTTGTTTCTGAAAAAGGGTATGGAAAGCGAACATTTGTACAAGACTATCGAGTAACTGGTAGAGGTGGAAAGGGTGTTAAAACCTTAAACATCACTGAAAAAACCGGGCACTTAGTAGCCATCAAAAATGTGAACGACGACGATGATTTAATGATCATTAATCGTTCAGGGATCGCCATCCGACTTCCATTGGTAGATATTCGAGTAATGGGAAGAGCTACGCAAGGCGTTCGACTCATCAAAATGAAAGCGAACGACAGCATTGCTTCGGTTGCCAAAGTGGCCAAAGATGAAGAAGCAGAAGCCGTTGAGTTCGATGAAGAAGGCAACGTAATAGCTAAAACTGAAGAAGGAAACGAAACAGAATCGTCTGATAATATAGACAGTAACGAAGAAAAAGACAATGATTAAGAAGCTAATAAAAAACGCCCTAGTAGTGCTGATGTTCGGTTTATCTACCGTTGCATTTGCACAAAACTTTAAAGTAGAAACCGTTAAAATTTCGCTTGAACCAGGGCCAGCCGACAAAACAACACCCGATTGGTACGACGAGTTGGAAAAATGCATAGCCAACATCAATGCAGCCAAAACACATCCGAAAACCGGGAATGATCCTAAGATGTATTACTACTACGGATTGACGTATTTAAACGTTTACCTAAATGGCAATGAAGTGCAAAAGGCAATGTATCCCAATGCACTTGATATGGCTACCGATGCTTTTTATAAATCGATGGAAACCGATTTAAAAGAGCGGTACACTGCAATGGCGCAAAACTCGTTATTGAATTGTGCGATAGGACATTACAACAATGCCGTTAGTTCGTACAATTCGCAGGATTATAAAGGAGCGTTAAACTCGTACGAAAAAGTGCTTCGCATTTTACCATACGATAAAGATGGCCAGCTGCGGAGAAGCAATATTACCGAAGAAAGCATTTCGCAATACGCAAGCTATGCGGCCATCGGTGCTAAAGACATCACCAAAGCAAAGGCTCTTTTGCAAAAGTTGATCGATATAAACTTTAATGATCCATCAATTTACGGTGACATGGCCGATTTATATTTAAATGACGGTGATACTACCAAATCATTGGAGTACTTGGCCATTGGACGTGAAATGTTTCCATCGAACGTTAATTTAATGAACAAGGAGCTCGACATCTATTTGAAGTTGGGAAGATCGAAAGAAATCGTTGATAAGCTCAACGAAGCCATCTTAAATGATCCTGAAAACAAGATTTACTACTATGCACGTGGCGTTAGTCATATGAAGTTAGGAAATTTAGAAGGCGCTCAAAAGGATTATGAAAAAACCATTGCGCTTGATCCCACCTTTGCAGATGCGCATTACAACTTGGGCGTTGTATTCTTAGATAAGTGCAATCCAATTATCGAACAGATCAACAACTTACCTAGTGGAAGCTATAAGAAAGAAGAATCCTTGGCCGTAGAAATTGATAATTTGTACAAAAAAGCAGCTAAGTTGTTTGAAGATGCGTTATCGTACGGCGAATATGCAAATGCAGAGAAGTTTGAATTGGTAACAACATTGAAAAAGATTTATGGTCGTTTGATTCAGAATGATCAATCGTACCGTCCTCGATACGATGAAGTAAAGGCGATGATGAAGGAATTGGAATAGACGCAGCGCTTCTATAAAATTAACTGGGGGAGGATATCACAGCATTCTCCCCTTATTTAGCTTCTCTCTAGTTAACATAATATAAATTATGAGACAAACATATATATCAATCAAAGCACCCAAGCTTGTTCAATTCCCGTCGCTGTGCGGTTAAAATAAAATCAGTTCTGCGGGCATTCGGTACCATAACGTTAATGATTTTATGTTAAAGGGAATTGATTAGAATACTCTCCAACCAATAAATCTGGGCCCAAATTTAAGCGAGCCCTAAAATTAGTTTTTCTTGCCCCAGATGCATCTTATTTTTAAGCAAATCTTCCAACTCCATTTCTCCAAAATCATAAACATCTCGTATGTGTAGAATCACAATCTTACCGGGCCACCCCGTTCCAAAAAGCTGTTCAATGGCTTTTTTGTGCTTCGTTTCCATCGCATATATCTGATCCGCCCAATTCAAATCATCTTCGGTAATAAAGTGCGTACCCAATTGATGGCAAATTTTGGGGTTAGTTCCTGCTGATCGATGTGTATTATTTGAGTCTACTCGATTCATCAGCGCTTCTGCCGTTGCCGATCGATCTTTATTCGCCGAGCACACAAAAAGCACGCTATTTTGTATTTCATTTGACATCATTCAAATGTGGTTCAGAAAGCTTGCACAGCAAAAAAAACATCGTATATAGCTTATTTTCAAAAGCTAGTGAGTTAAATATTGATGTTCCGCTCCCATTCACAGCTCAAATTTAAACGGCAGCAAGTTCTTAATGCCATCTATTTCAAAACACGCCCCATCTGGAGATTTTATAAGAATTTTCAACGTATTTTTCTGGCGTGTTTCTAAATCAGCTAACACTTGCAAACAACCTCCGCAAGGTGGAGTAAACGCCTGATTCAAAATTCCGTTGCTGTTGTGTGGCTCAACCGAAATGGCCAGTGTTTCCACCAGCTTATTTGGGAATTGCGCCTTTGCCGCAAATACGGCCACCCGTTCAGCACACATTCCACTGGGGTAAGCTGGGTTCTCTTGATTGCTTCCTAAAAATGTAGCGCCATCTTCAAATCGGAGCGCTGCGCCAACATGAAAACGCGAGTAAGGTGCATGGGCATTGCCAGCAGCTTCTTCGGCCAGTTTTATGAGAGCAGTGTCCTGTTCGCTGAATGTGTTTAAGTTAATGTGCTTTTGCACGGTACACGTCTTGGTAAATTCCATCTTTGTGCTAATTAATATCCGTGCAATCCGCATCAGACTTATAGCTGCGATAATACGGAAATATGTACACTATGAAAAAAATATTAGTAATTGGTGCCGGAAGGTCAACTACCTACTTATTACATTATCTAGCTGAAAAATCGGAAGGTTACAACTGGCAAATTACGGTCGCAGATTTAGATTTGAAACTCGCGCAAAATAAATGCACCAATCTCAGAATGGTGGCCTTAAAGATTGATATTCAGGATGATGAGATATTAAACCAGTTGGTAATTAAACACGACCTCATCATCTCTATGCTTCCAGCCCACCTTCATCTCAATGTAGCAAAAGCTTGCATTACCCACAAGGTTAATATGGTAACAGCATCGTACTTGTCGGATGAAATAAAGGCTTTGCACTACCAAGCCAAGGAGGCGGGCATTACCATTTTGAATGAAATAGGTGTGGATCCAGGCTTGGATCACTTATCGGCAATGGAAATAATTCACGGCATTCAGAGCCAAGGAGGACAAATTGAAGCCTTTGAAAGCTTTACTGGTGGGCTCATTGCTCCAGAAAGTGACAATAATCCATGGAACTATAAGTTCACGTGGAATCCAAGAAATGTAGTATTGGCTGGTCAAGGCGGCGCAGTAAAGTTTATTCAAAACGGATTGTATAAGTTCATTCCGTACCACAAATTATTTCGAAGAACTGAAATAATTGAAATCGATAATTTTGGAAAGTTTGAGGGATATGCCAATCGCGACTCACTTAAATATCGAGAAACCTATGGCCTATCGGATGTTAAAACCATGTTTCGAGGAACCTTACGTCGACCCGGTTTTTGCCGAGCATGGGATCAATTTATACAACTTGGTGTAACCGATGACGACTACATTCTTCCGGACACGTTGAATATGACGCATCGAGAATTCATCAATACATTTTTATCCTACAATGTTTCTGATTCAGTTGAAATTAAACTTCGAAACTATCTCCGCATCGAACAAGATGATGTTAATCTTTGGGAGCGGTTAGAATGGCTTGGCCTGTTCGACAATACGGTTATTGGTATTGAAAACGCAAGTCCAGCGCGAGTTTTGGAGCACATCTTAAAAAAGAAGTGGACGCTAAAGCAAACCGATAAGGACATGATTGTGATGTGGCACAAGGTTAATTACCGACTCGATGGTTGTGATCATGAGTTGCACAGTTCTACGGTGGTTATTGGTGAGGATGATCAGAAAACAGCCATGGCTAAAACGGTGGGGCTGCCACTGGCCATTGGGGCCAAGCATCTGTTAACAGGCGAGATAAATGAGAAGGGAACAATCTTGCCAATTAAACCTGAAATATATAAGCCAATTTTAGAAGAGTTAAAGGAACACGGCATTTTCTTTAATGAAAAGAGGGTATTTTAAAAGTGAATATGAGTTCGATATCGAGTTCAGGCTATGACATTTATTTCATAGTTATTCCGCGTTTATCAATCGTATAGGCAGTACATATACCATATCCATTTTCTATGTTATTTGGAATCTGCGATGAAATCGCAAATGGGCCACCAAAAATTGGACGATTTAAGCTGGTAGCCACCAGGAAGTCGTAGTTTGTTTTGGAGAGATTTCGAACTTCTATTTCCAACGATACAACCGCACTTTTCTTAATGGTTTTCTGAAGGTTATACGAATTAATGTTCAGATCAAGTGTAAAGGCTTGACCATTAAAAATCAAATCATTAAAGATCTCAAAACTCGTGTTGATTGAAACAATGTTGTTGTCGGAAAAGAAGATTTTCCCCACGCTTTCAACCGGAAGATTTTCAATAATTAGGGATGAATCAATAATTTTCTGTGTAACGGAATGCCGTCGATAATTCCATCGATATGCACGCAGCTGAACGAAGTAATAGTTGCTCACAAGAGGTTCATCAAAAAAACCGATTCGCAGACCGAGATTGTTCCCAATCCTTCCAAGTGTATCAAATTGATGTAGAATCATCTTTCCGGGCAGCTTTTCTCTACAAATTACCTTTGGATAGGGTTCCTTACTTATTTCCACACGAATGGAATCGTTTGCATGGGGAACAAAAGTACTAAGAGCATGCCCGTGCGAATTTGTCTTTAGCTCTTCAATAAAGGTGTCATTCAAGAAAAACTTGACCGTTGCATTAGCAAGGTATTGTACATTCGTATCTTCCGTAATGAACTGACTTACAGAAGCTTGTACTCTAATTTTTTGATGTTCTACGATATCTACCCCAACCACTATTTTGCGCTCACTATCTTTTGTTCTAAATACAAGATCTTGATTGCAGGAAGTGAATATTCCCAGACTAAAAAACCAAATCACGAAAAGACCAGCCAAACCTTTGTTCGGAGTTGTAAATGGATGGTATGACAAAGTTTTAAAAAGCAACGGCATAATTTATGGAAGGCAAGATTGGCAAAATGGAAATGGGTTGAAAAATTACACCTCCCGTTCCTGTAACAACGGAATTTACATAAAATACATTGTTTTGGTCGTATGCATTATAGAGCGAAAAGCTCCATGTCTGCTTGGCCTCTCCCACCATCTTTGTAAAATGCACACCTATGTCAAGTCGGTGATAGGCTGGAACTTTAAGATTGTTTTTACCTCCATATTGTTGGATGAAATGATATTTCCCATCATTGAAGACCACATATTGTGTTTCTGGTGCCGTTAGATAATGTCCCGAGGCGTAAGTCCAGGTTGCGCCCCAACGCACATTTTTAGAGGGTTCGTAATTTACGACAATGTTAAAATCATGTCTCCGATCAAACTGAAAGGGAAACCATTCACCTTCATTCAGTTCGGCTATGGAACGCTCCGATTTCGAAAGACAGTATGATGCCCAACCATTCAGCTTACCCTTTTCCTTTTTCATCATAAATTCCATGCCGAAGGAACGACCATTGCCCGTCCAAAGTGCATTTTCCCATTCAGAAACAAAATCCACAATTCCACTTTTCAACTCAACTACTTGTTCAAAGTCTTTATAGAATACGTCGGCTTTTAGACTCAGCTCTTTTTTTAAATGGCTGGAATATCCAATTGAATAATGATGACATTGTTGCGGTGAAATCATTCGGTCGGCCGGAACCCAAATATCAATGGGTATTCCGATGAGATTATTTGGAACCGAAATGATGAATTGTGCCGTTTTAGCATAACTCAGCTCAAATCGGTTGCGACTGTTAATGGCATAGCTCAAGCTGACCCGTGGTTGTATTCGCAGAAAGCTGGTGTCGTTATCAAAGTTGGCCACATGAAGTCCAACTAAGGATTTCAATTTCCCGAACCTCGATTCGAGTTCAACGTACGATCGTTGCTCTTGTATTTCGCTTATCCTCGAATTGTATACGGTATCATAAAATATAAGGTCATTTTCCTGAAGAAAGTATTTCGAATTAGAGGGTCTAATTTGATGCCAAATATTTTCAATTCCAAAGTTAATTGCATGGGCCTTTTTTAATGCCGATTCAAAATAAACACCTGATTTCCAATCACTTATAGTGCTAGAATAATCCAGCTCAGTGGTGCGTGAATATTCAACTGGGTTATTCCCAACCGTTAATCCAAAAAGATTTTTATGATTGAAATTATATCGAGTATATCCCAGTTTTACATGTAATTGTAGCGAACTCGTTAACCAGGTTTTCCAACCAGCAGAGGTTAAAAAATTTGCTTGAATGAATTCATCCTTATGCTCCTCACGCACTTCAAGATTGGTTGTATTTGATCGAATGTATCCTTTATCTCCGCCAATATAAGTTGTTAAATACATTTGACTGTTGTCGGAGAGTTTATGACGAATGGTACCCGTAACATCGTAAAAGAAATATTTAAAACGCTGCAGTTGGTTTTGAGATTGAATTTGTTCGTAAAAAAGCGGGAAAAAATCAGTGAAAGATCTGCGGCCGGAAAGCAAGATGGACGTACGGTCTTTGATCAATGGTCCTTCAACTGTTGCTTCAAATAAAACGGGATTAAAGTTAATTCGCGCCCGCCATTTATTAAAATCGCCGGGCCTGCTGTGCACATCCAATACAGACGAGAGTCTGCCACCATATTTAGCGGGAAATGCATTTTTATAAAACTCAAGACTTTGGATGCACCCTTCGCCAAATACCGAAAACAAGCCAAAAAGATGCATTGGGTTGTATAAATCCATGCCATCAAACAAGACCAAATTTTGATCCTTCCCCCCTCCTCTCACTACCATGCCACCGTTTACCTCAACGGTGCTTTGCAGTCCTGGCACAAACCGAAGAGTGTTTAAAACACCCGGAGAACCGGCAATGGATGGAATTTTCTCCATTTCCCGCATGTTAATGCTGATGCTGCCCGTTTTACTTATGAAACGCAATGAGTCAAATACATGAATTACCGCTGTATTTAGCACAGGATTTGGCGTTAACTCAAAATTTAAAAGCTCTTCATTTTGATTGGTAATTTCAAATACTTTGGAATAGTATCCGGGATGGTAGATCGTAATTAAGGTTGGCCATTTATCGATGTAGAGTTGGAAATATCCATCGGAGTTGCTTTCTACCCAAAGATTGCCGTGTACCGCTAGTGCACCATTAATACTGGTTTTTGACTCTTGATCTAAGATTATTCCTCGAACGGCCGAAATGGGTTCTTTGACCCGCTTAAACAGTACCAGCGAGTTGGATCCAAGACACGAAAAGGAAATTTGTTGTGATCGCAAGATGCTGCTCAACACAAATCGAATGGAGCGATTATGAAAGGAAGAGGTTATTTTACTTTTGGCAAATACATCATTGGGATAGTTGAGTTTAATGCCTTCTTGTGAAGCCACTTTTTTAACAGCTTCTTCCAACTCTACTTCAACCCATTCTATGCTTATGTATTTATCAAGAAAATCGCATGAAGCTTGGGCACAAGCGTTGGCAGCCAATGCGAAAAATAAAAGGATAGATATTATGGAAGATTTCTCCCGAAAAAACACACGGTAAATCTACTCAATAATGGAGAAGATTGTACCATTCTGAATAATTTTTACCTGCAATGCAGATTGTAAAATGGAAATAACTTCCTCATTATCAGAGTTGTTAAAGTCAAGTGTCACTTTTCGTTCAAGAAGATGTGGAATGTCGGTTGTAAATAAAAGACCTCGAACACTTTCCAATTGCTTGAAGACGGTTTTTAATGGGACGTTGTCAAATTTAAGAGTGAGATCAGTAAGCAGTTTGATCGCTTCCTCATTTAATATAGAACGTTCGATCACTCCACTTGATGCGATGAATGAAAGTTGTTCACCTGCAATTAAAGTCTGAGTCTGATAGCCAATCTGTACTTCTACTCTGCCGGTTTTAACACCAACAGTTGTGGAATGATCGTCTGTTCTAATGAGAAAAGTAGTTCCTTTAACAATGGCCTTGAGGTGGCTTGTAACCACCTCAAACGCCTTGTCCTTATCTGGTTTTACGACAAAAAAGGCCTCGCCGTCTAAACGTGAAATTCGTTTAGACTTGTTATAATTTTTATCTACTTCCAACGAAGTAGCGGAGTTAATAAATACGTGAGATCCATCTTCATAAGCGAATAACACTGATGCGCTTTCATCCACCTTTACCAGTACGTCACTCGTAAAAGTTTCTTTGGTTACTTGATTAATAATCAACACACTCGCAATTAAAACGATGCCAACTGCGGCAACATTTCTCCATGCGTTCCACATCGATTTTTTTGGTACGATGGATGTGATTTTGTTTTGTTTGGTTAGTGATTCAAACTGTTCGAACGATGCCTTAGCATCAAAAACAAGTTCATCATTTGAGAAAACATTCGATGTTGCCATCCAAATCGCTTTGCACTCTTCAAAGGCTTTATTTAATGCTGCGTCTGTTTTTAACGCTGCATCAAATTCATCCTGTTCTTTGAGGTTGAGTTCCCCAGAGAGGCGTTTCGATATGTTTTCTTTATAATTCAATTAAATTTTTTCTTTTACCAATGCACAACCAAATGTTTTAGATCAAGCTAACCTGACCTTTTAAGTAATTTAACGTGTTTTCGTTTTGTGGACTTTCCCGCAGCCAGATGTTCAATTCTTCACATTCTTCGCTGGTACATTGGTTGGTTAAGTACCTCAAAATCAAATTTCCTTGCAAATAATTCATAATTCCGGAATTGTACAGGTAGAACACATTAACCACCTTCCACCCCTACTCTCATTTCAAATAATATTGTAAAGCGCTGATTATCAAACTAAAAAACTTTACTTCTAAGATATTTCAACGCCTTCGAAATTTGATTTTCAACCGTCTTCGTAGAAATATCAAGTAAGTCGGCTATTTCTTTATACGACATTTCTTCGTTCCTGCTTAAGTAGAATACGTATCGACATCGTTCGGGTAGGTTTTGTACCAAAATTTTTATCTTGTCTTCTAAGTCTTGCACTGCATGATCCACTTCGTGTGCATTGCTGATATTCAAATCAGCGGCTTCCAATTCAGTAAAAACTGCTTTCTTTCGGTTTGCATTCAGTGCTGAATTTTTAACAGAGGCAAAAAGGTAAGACTTCACCGCAGCTTCGCTTTGATTTAAGATGAGTTTATCGCCTTCCCAAATTTTTAAAAAAACGGATTGAACAATGTTCTTAGCCTCTTCTACATCAGAACAGTAGAAATTTGCAAAGCGGCAAAGCGGTGCAAAAAACTTGAGATATATCGATTTAAAAACGGCCTCCAAAGATTCTAGTTTCCTGCAAAAATGAACTTAAAAGTTGATTCCGCACATATTTTTTAATCCATGCCAAGCACATTTAAGTCTAAAAATCTAGAACAAAAAGCCCCGTTAGTTTATCCAACGGGGCCTTGTTAATTCCTGAAAGTCAAATATTTATAACCAATTTCTTATAAGCGCACCAGTTTTTTGGTAAAGCTCTGGCCTTCTTTTTCAAAGCGAAGCATATACGTGCCAGCCTCTAGATTTAAGGTGTTATAAGCCTTCAAACTTGCATTTTCAACCACCACTCTTCCGGTTATATCCACAACAGTTAAAGTAGTTCCAACAAGCGTTGTTCCTTCAATTACAACATCACGGTTTAGACTTGGGTTAGGATAGATTTTAACATCTTGTCCAAGATCTTCTACCGAAACATTTGGACTGGAAATATGGAAATAGAAGTAATACGACTGATCATAATTATTCCAAGCATGTCCTGGTATGTAACGATCATTCCAAACTAAGCTGGTATAACGCGACGACCGGTTGGCCATTAATCCTGTGCTATAATCTTCTGACGTTAAAAGTGTTTTGCCATTATCGTGGTAGCGCGCGGCTTTAAAATGGTTGAGTTGCTTCTTTGGAGGAGTTTCCCAATCAAATTCAATGGTATCTCCATCTTCGTATGCATATCCGGGTATAAACGAAATAGTAGCTGCACAAAGTCCATTTGCAGGAACATTCATTCCGCCGTTTGGAACGGCAACCGTAATTACTCCGAAAGTTCCTTCTGAATAATTTGAGGTGTCTGCATCTGTTAAAAAATATCGCATTTCGCTGGTGGCACTTGATCCTTTATTTAACGTCTTGCTGTAATCCACCGTTGCCGTATTGCGCTGACTGCTGGACAAGCGTGTTCTTTGAACCTTGTCGTCGTTGTAAAACTGAATAACCAACGTGTCTACCGAACCTGGAATTCTTCGACCATATTGGTATAAGAATGCAACAGAATCAACTAAGTACGGGTTGAATTCGGACAAGGCAGGTTGATCAAACAAATAAACATCATCTTTA
The DNA here is from genome assembly GCA_047614125.1 of Bacteroidia bacterium. GTDB lineage: Bacteria > Bacteroidota > Bacteroidia > NS11-12g > UBA9320 > JBLHHI01. The sequence continues at coordinate 51,094 of JBLHHI010000001.1, forward strand.
GGGTCAAAAATTTGTCCAATGCTGTGGGTTCCTGTTCTGCCCAGCTGAACCCCACCGGCTCCATCGCCATATAACTGATTTAATAACGTATCCGGGAATAGGGTGGCATTCGTAATCCTGGTGTAAGTTACCCCGAAATCTGCTGAATTTGAAATGAAGTCGTACCAGTCGGTAACAACTCGTTTTCCCAGTTTGTAAGGAATTGCATCCGAAGATTCAATCAATCCTCGTTCCGATTCTAACATTTGCTGCGCACTTGTTGTTAGCGTTAAGCCAAATACAACAAAGCTTAAGAGTACTATTTTTTTCATTCTATTTTTTTTCGTAATTGAGTGCAAGTTAAGGCCATCCATAATATTTTCAAAGGGATATTTGATGCATAGTAGATGTTGCTCTATTCGTTTTAACCTCACTACCTAACGAGCGCACAAACAACTCTGCTTCGCAAAAAACTATGCTCTTTCCAGCCTTAACTACCCTTCCTTTGGCAATCAATTCATCTCCTATTCCCGGATTTAAAAAAGACACATTTAAATCGACGGTAACTACTCCAAAGTTTTTTGGAACAACGGTATATGCAGCGAAGCCCATCACGATGTCGGCTGCAGTTGCCATTACTCCGCCATGTACAAAGTAGTTTTGCTGCAGATGCTTTTCCTCTAAAACTAAGGCCCCTTCCACAACACCCAGTTCAATTTTGGTCAGGCGAAAACCGACGAGCTTCATAAAAAATTGTCGGGTTAACTTTTCTTCGATATCCGATTTGAAATCGGGATTTAAACATTTAAATGTGGTCATTCTTCGTCGTATAACATATTGTTGAGCGCAGTTTGCAATTCAGCCAGGTTGTGTTGCTCGCGCAGCCGCATCGTTAGCACAATGCCCTTTCGGTAAATTTCTTCCGCACGTTCTTTATTCCCGAGCTTTTCAAAATACCTTCCATAGTGAAGATAGGTAGCAGAGTATTCGGGTTGATTCTTAATAAGTTGTGCAAAGATTTCTTGCGCCTCCTCCCCTCTTCCGGTCCCAATATATTCAATGGCAAGTGCGTAATTTAGGAAGGCATCTTGCGGTTCATTTTGCAAGAATTCTTTTAGCTGTTCTATTCTAGTCAATGGATTTAAATCTTATCTTTTTTCGTGTAATTTTGCGGCACAAACAACTAAAGGTCCATATCCTATGAACATATTAGTCTGCATTAGTGCAGTGCCAGATACAACTACAAAAATCACCTTTGTAGATAACAACACAAAATTCAATTCGGATGGTGTTCAGTACATCATAAACCCATACGATGAATTGGCCTTAACACGGGCTTTGGAGCTTACAGAAGCTCAAGGCGGGGAAGTGAGCATCGTAACGGTGGGCAACCAAAGTGTTGAGCCTGTTATGCGCAAGGCTTTGGCCATTGGGGCACACAAGGCCTATCGAATAAATGCAGAACCGCTTGACGGCATGCACGTTGCTAAGGCTATTTCCACCACCTTAGGGGGAAATGGATATGATTTGATTTTAACTGGTAGAGAATCAATAGATTACAACGGTGGCCAAGTAGCAGGACTGTTGTCGGAATTATTGAATGCCAGCTTGGTTAACGTGGTTACTAGCATTGATTTAGAAGGCACTCAAGTAGTTGCCACACGTGACATTGACGGAGGAAAAGAAAAAGTTTCTTGCCCGTTGCCGGCCGTGCTTTCTGCCCAGAAAGATCTTTGCGAGCCAAGAATACCCAATATGCGTGGAATTATGCAGGCAAGATCCAAACCATTGGAGGTTTTAGAATACACAGAAGGATATTCACAAACGAGCTATGATTCGTACGAATTACCGCCAGCAAAAACCGGTGTGAAGCTCATAGATCCAAACGATGCAGGCGAGTTGATAAACTTATTACGAACTGAAAAGAAATTGATATAGATGATACTGGTATTTGTAGAAACCGAAAATAATTCGGCCAAAAAAGCTTCTTTAGAAGCAATATGCTTGGGTTATCGTTTAGCGGAAAAACTTGGCACTACGTGTTCTGCCGTAGTCATAGGATCGTGTGAAAACGATTTGGGAAAATATGGCGCCAATACCGTTATCTCGGTAAATGGTAGTGGCTATGATTATTTTTCACCCGAAGCATATAGCGCAGCGATAAGTGAAGTTGCAAAGAAAAATGGTGCAACAACCCTAATTTTTGCTGGATCATACTCTGGTAAAAGCTTAGCTCCAAAGGTTGCTGTTAAATTGGAAGCCTCGTTAACAACCGGCGTAGTTGCTATGCCCGAAGTTAGCAGTGGTTTAAAAGTTCGTAAAACATGTTTTTCAAATAAGGCTTTTACCGAAGTTAGCGTCAATGCAGATGTGCGCGTTTTGAGCTTTGTACCAAACTCATTTGAAGTGGTAGAACAAGATGTTGCGGCAACTTCAGAAAGCTTTGCCTATGATGCAGAGTTGAGAACCAAATCGTTGGGCATTGATGTTGTAAAGGGAAAGATTCCTTTAACTGAGGCAGAATTGGTCGTTTCGGCAGGAAGAGGTTTAAAAGGACCAGAAAACTGGGGTATGATCGAAGAGTTGGCTGACCTTTTGGGAGCAGCAACGGCTTGTTCAAAACCAGTGAGCGACATGGGTTGGAGACCACACAGCGAACACGTTGGCCAAACTGGAATTACTATAAAACCAAATCTGTACATTGCAATCGGAATTTCGGGAGCAATACAACATTTAGCTGGAGTTAGCAGCAGCAAGGTAATTTGTGTCATCAACACAGACCCAGAGGCACCTTTCTTTAAGGCGGCTGATTATGGCATTGTTGGAGATGCTTTTGAAGTAGTACCTAAACTGATAGCTCAAGTAAAAGCGCTACAAGCGAGTTAAGCGTACAAAATCATGCAAAAAATAGAACTGGAAATAGCTGGCCTAGCCCCTGGGCATTCAAGTAAAAACAACTCGTATACGTTGATTTTGACTGAGAAGAATGGTACGCGTAAACTTCCAGTTGTTATTGGAGCCTTTGAGGCTCAAGCCATTGCGCTTGTATTGGAGGAAATTAAACCGCAGCGCCCGCTTACACACGACTTAATAAAAAACTTGGCTGAAACCTTCCACATCGATGTATTGGAGGTATATATTTCTGCCTTGGTGGAAGGAGTATTTTACTCCAGAATTAAGTGTTTAATGAACGATTTTCAAGCAGAAGTGGATGCCCGTACCAGCGATGCAATTGCACTGGCGGTCCGTTTTCATTGTCCAATATACGTCAGTGAGACCATCATGAATCAAGCTGGCATTACAGAATCTGATGAAGTGGAACAAGAACCGGAGCGTCCGGTTTCGGAAGAAGAATTATTCATCGAAATTGGCAAAGCCCATGATTTTTCAAACTTGGCAAAAACGGAGTTAGAAAAACTGCTTGAAGAGGCCATTCGGCTCGAAGATTATGCCAAAGCTGCCCAAATTCGAGATGAAATAAACAGTCGTCTATAGAATTTTATTCCACTATTCTTTCGCGATTATACGTAACTTTTTTAGAGCTTTTTTTCTTCAGTCTCTATTAACTTTCTAAAAGCTTCCATATAATTCAAACCCTTAGGAACGTATTCCTTGTGAAACGTTTTAGGTGGCCCCAGCTTCGGGTAATTTCGTCCTGTATTGTGGTAGTGAAATGCATCTTTATAACGTCCCTCCTTTAGGAGCAAACCATAACTTTTAGAAATCCACCGAATGGCATGTTTCAAATTATCTCGCCCCTTTAGGGTCTCAATGCTAATGTCGATCTCAAAACACTTATAGCCCATTATTTGCAAAGGTCCCCAACTGCTGGCCAAATCGCGTAAAGCCGGCACATTGTATTGCTTAATTCGCTGATAATTAACGTATTCGTAGTTGTTCAACTTTCCAGCACTTACTTTTTCTAACTTTTCGTAAACATGGGGCTCAAATCGATGTGGAACCAGTTTTCGACCAGAAGATTCTAAGGCAATTACGGATAAAACATATGCAACATCAATCTCATACTCGGAAGTCAAAAGCTTTACTTGATCGAAGTAGTTCTGAAAGGTAAGGTCCACTATATGAGAGCTTACCCGAGTTGATTCACGCCTAAAGTAATCATTTTGTTGGAGCACCAATATGCCAAATAGCACAGAAACCGCAACTAATAAGCTTGCAGCACTCCAATTTTTTTTAATCGATTTAACCCAAGAATTATTCAAGTAATCGACGAAGTATTTTACCAACGTTCGATTTAGGCAACTCGTCTCTAAAAACTACCTTTTTGGGCACTTTGTATGCCGTCAAGTTTATTCGGCAAAATTCAATGACATCGTTTTCCGTTAAACTTGGGTCCTTCTTAACAACAAAAGCCATTACCAACTCATTTCCATGCTTGTCTTTATCGCCTCGAACACCTACTTCTAAAACACCCGGATGCAAGGCAATGGCATTTTCAACATCGTTCGGAAATACCTTTAAACCTGAAACGTTGATCATTTCTTTTTTGCGGTCAACAATCTTAAAAAAGCCATCTTCCTTCATGATGCCTATGTCGCCAGTCATAAAATATCCGTCCCTAAAACATGCGTTGTTTTCCGCCGGCTTATTCCAATACCCTTTCATCACCTGTGGGCCTTTAATGCCTATCTCACCGGGTTCTCCTATGGGTACTTCTCTGCCATCATCATCAAAAATAGTAAGTACAGTGCTGGGCATTGGCAAACCTATGGAACCGCGTTGATGGGTTCCATCCACTGGATTTATCGTTGCTGCAGGGCTGGTTTCAGAAAGTCCGTACGCTTCTAATATGGGGCTGTTGGTCAACTTCTCCCATCGATCTGCTACCATATCCTGAACAGCCATTCCACCACCTAAAGCAAGTTTTAAGCCCGAGAAATCTAATTCTTGAAAGGCCTTCTGATTCATCAAACCATTAAACAAGGTATTGACCCCAGTAATGATGCTGAACGGATTTTTGCTTAAATCTTTGCAAAACGACTTCATGTCGCGAGGGTTGGTTATCAATATGTTTTTTGCTCCATATCTAAAAAACACAATGCAATTGGCCGTTAACGCAAAAATATGGTACAGTGGCAATGCCGTTATAATCGTTTCTTTCCCTTCTTCGAACATGCTCGCAATCCAGGCTTCCACTTGAATTACGTTTGCGCAAATGTTGCCATGCGTTAAGGTTGCTCCTTTTGAAGGCCCCGTAGTTCCTCCAGTATATTGTAGAAAAGCATCATCACTCAGCTTAAGCGGAACATCAACATTTGACTTGCCCAGCCCTTCAGCCAGACAAGATTTAAAAGCGATGGCGCTGGGAAGCTGATACGCCGGCACCATTTTTTTAATGTTTTTAACAACAAAATTTACGATGCCCCCTTTTAAGCCACCCAACATGTCGCCGATTCGACTAACAATAACCGTTTCAATATCGGTTTGATCCAAGATAGGCTGGAGGTTGCATGCGAAGTTTTCAAGTATAATGATGGCCTTTGCACCCGAATCTTTGTACTGATGCAACATCTCGCTTGAAGTATACAGAGGATTCGTATTTACCAAAACAAGCCCAGCCTTTAAACAGGCAAAAATGGCGACTGGAAATTGGAGCAAATTGGGCATTTGAAGCGCAATTCGATCTCCTTTTTTTAGGTTTGTTTTATTTTGAATGTACCATACTAGTGCGTTCACCTGAACATCTAACTCGTTAAATGTTAGATCTTTATCCATGTTTTTATAGGCAACTTTATTGCCGTATTTCGTTATGGATTGGTTGTAAATATCTACAACGCTGGTATAAATCTCAACATCAACCGTTTCGGGTACAAAACTTGGGTAACTCTTATGCCAAAGATAATTGCTCATGGTTTCTTTATTTTCCGTAAAAATAGAAAAGAAAAATCAAATTCAGACCGCTCCTGAATTTAAATCAAATACTATTAACCTGAGTTCGATTAATCTTTTCAAATTCAGATTTGTATAGAACCCAAGTAGTAAGGCGAAAACAGGAAGGTTTATGTTTATAAACCGACTGATTTCAACGAAGCTAATAGGGTTTTATATACAAAAGTCCGCTTTACACTTTTGAAAAGCGATTTTCATCGTAAAAATTACTCGAAAGGGCCCGCCCTGTCTTCGCAATTTTTACTCGAAACTCACTGTTCACAAGCGTTCTGAATTCAAAATATGAATCGAACTCAGGTTATTAGATAGCAGCATTCGGTAAACTTCTTCCGGGCTAACGTCGTCGTTTGCCATTTTTAAACGCTTTGCAACAAGGTAACCTCGCGGTGGATTTTCGAGATAAAAGGCTCGACCAATCTGATAACTCGCAAAACCTATGGGCCATTTTATCCGATCATAGAAATGGATAATGCGAACGCTTCGTGGTGGATCGCCATAGTTTAAAGCCACAACAGCAATTTTATCTTGGTATTCTTCATGAATTTTACGTAAGTACATAGAATCGGCGGCGCTCAGCTTATCCTTCGACCAGAAGTAAATGAAAACGGGTTTCTTCTTGTAGGATTTAATCTCTTCTTTTTCGTTATGGATGTTTACAAAGGAAAACAGGGGAATCTTCTCTCCCACCTTCAATTCTCTCATTAGAACTGCGTTTTCCACCAATCTAATTTCGATGTACGCACCAGCAGGATCTATGTTTACTACTTGATATCTTTTCTTATTCCACTCAAAGTAAATGTCAGAAAATGAAGGTTGAATCCAGTTCATTTCATCGGTATTAACCTGATCTTTCGTCGAGCCAATGTAGATCTTATCTATGCACGATTCATTGAATAAACCATTGTTGTTCAAGTCTTTAATGGCCAAAACAAAGCTATCTTCATCGCTTCGGTACACGCCACCCAAGGTATTTAAACGTTGCTCGCGGTAACAGTAGTTAATGTCCGAAAATATTCTTCCCTCGCTGTGTTTTTTAAAATGCTCCGTCAACAACATTTTATACTTGAGGTTCTTACCGTATTCAATCCTACTGGCACGAACTTGGTGTTGAGCCTGTGGGTTGTTGATGTTGTGGAAGGTGAACACCGTTTCAAATTGGAAATACGTCATCGAATCCGGTTCGCCATCGTCTGTAAAATCTAAATTATTGTTGCGGTCGATGAAGAAGAATATGGTTCGTCGTGATCGCTTAAAATTTCCAATCAAGGTTAAACAATACCCTTTGTTATCGACGTTATTAGCCCCCGAAAAGTAGATGAAAGTATAACCGGTATCTCGAACATGCGCCATATTCGGAAACTTTTTGATGACCAACTTAGGCTCTGTTTTATCCCGCTCCACGCCAAACATGGTGTTCGATTCAATGCTGTCGGATTGAAAAACATAAACGGGTAAAATTGCCAACGACTTTGAGATGTTGTCATCTTCCATCCGCTCCGTTAAAGGCACTCGAATGTTTTGGCCAAAGCCCCAACTTGAAATAATGCACAAGATGACTGCTGTGCTTACCAGCTTATGAATCCGTACGTTGTATTTGGTTTTGTTCCTCATTCTAGCTACCTCCTGGTATACATTGAAACCACATACATCAGTGTTGCTACTGCGTTGAGCGCAGCCACCACATAAGTTAAAGCCGCCCACTTTAAGGCATCCTTCGACATAACGTATTCTTGATTATTAACCGTATTCGAAGACTTCATCCATGCTAAGGCTCTTCGACTTGCGTCAAACTCAACGGGTAAGGTTACGACAGTAAATAAAGCTGTAGCTGCAAAAAGAATGATTCCAACTAACAATAATTTTGGAAAAATATTAATGGTTAAGATTCCAATTAAAAGAACCCAATGTACAATGCTGGATGAAAATTGAACCAGCGGAACCAATTTGCTCCGCATACCCAACCAGAAATACGCCTTTGCATGTTGAACCGCATGACCGCATTCATGCGCCGCAACGGCTGCAGCAGCCGCATTTCGTTGACTGTAAACTCCTTCGCTCAAGTTCACCGTTTTATTTACGGGATTGTAATGATCGGTAAGTTGTCCTTGAACGGATATTACTTGTACGTCGTAAATACCATTATCGCGCAGCATCTTTTCAGCTACTTCTTTCCCACTGTAACCATTTTGCAGTGGTGTATTGCTGTATTTTTTAAACTTTGATCGAAGTCTTGCACTTACCAGCCCACCGATGGCGGCAAATACAATTCCTAAAATCATTAATCCCGAGTATCCCATAAATTTTCTGGTTGTTAACTCTTAAACATCCGCCGTGAATGATTGTTGTTACGTTTATCTAAAATATCGCATGATTAATACAATGATGGCCACCAAAAACATCAAAATAGAAAGCTTATTAATGCGATGCATAGACTTAATAAAAGTATTGTTTGGATTTTCGGTATCCTTTTTAAAGGTTATGTACGACCAAATTTTTCGCAAGATTTCCATAATGACGTAGAATTAAATTTGAGTTTGAGTAAGCCTTAATACATCCTGACCAATGTCTGTTCGATAATACATCCCTTCAAACTGGGTATACTTTATTGCACCATATGCATTGGATATGGCTTCCTGCAAAGTATCTCCAAAAGCGGTGTGAGCCAATACTCGTCCGCCGTTGGTAAGAAGATGCACTCCAGTCTTTTTGGTGCCGGCATGAAACCGTATCGAATCGGGCGGTAAATCTTTTAAAACAATCTCCCTATTTTTTTCATAAGCGTCTGGGTATCCACCACTTACTGTAAAAACAGTAACACAATTTTTCGCGCTAACCGATGATTTGATGTTTAATAACTGCTTAAGGGCGCAGGCGTTAATCAACTCGGCCAGATCAACCTCCCATCTAGGAAAGACTACTTCCGTTTCCGGATCTCCCATCCGAACATTGAATTCAATCACTTTTGGAGTACCCGCAACATTAATTAATCCAAAAAACAAAAAACCAACAAAGGGGATACCATCTTGCTGCAAACCATTAAACGTGGGTTCAATTATGGTAGATTTAACCTTGTTCATAAGGTCTTGATCCATAAAAGAAACTGGACTTACCGCCCCCATTCCACCGGTGTTTAAGCCATGGTCATTTTCACCTATTCGCTTGTAATCTTTTGCTTCAGGAAGAAGTGTATACGTTGAGCCGTCGCTCACTGCAAAAACCGAAAATTCCATGCCATCTAGAAATTCTTCTATAACCACTTGGTTTCCAGCCGATCCAAATAAATGCCCTAACAACATATCATCTAAAACATGTTCCGCCTCAGCTCGGAGCTTGGTAATTACAACCCCTTTGCCTGCTGCCAGCCCATCGGCTTTGAGCACGTAGGGAGCTTTTAGCTCCGACAAGTAATTTTTCGCATCGTTTATCTGAGCAGGTGTAAATGTTTTGTATTGCGCCGTTGGAATGCCGTGCCGCATGAGAAATCTTTTGGTGTAATCCTTACTTCCCTCCAACCTTGAAGCCTCTTGATTGGGGCCAAAAACAAAGATGTTTTTCAATTCTTCGCAATCGGCAAAATGATCAACAATGCCCGCAACCAATGGATCTTCACTGCAAGGTATAACTACCTCGATTTGATGGTCGATGCAAAATTTGCCCACGGCTTCAAAATCAAGAATGGCCAGAGAAACATTGGTTGCAACTTCTGCAGTACCGGCGTTTCCTGGAGCGCAAAAAAGAACCGGTTTTGATTCAGATTGCGCAAGCTTCCAAGCAAAAACGTGTTCTCGCCCGCCACTTCCAAGAATCAATATGTTTTGTTGTTCCATTGTGGCAAAATTATAACAACTGCTTAGGTATGATGATAAATTATAGACTTATTTTTCCCAACTTTTTAAACAATATATTGAACAATAGAACCGCTTCATACCTCCTACTAGCCATCCTTTCAATTATTTGGGGAAGCTCTTTTATTTTAATGAAAGAAGGACTTAAAACGTTAAGTGGAGTGCAAGTTGCCGCGCTTCGAATAAGTGTTGGCGGATTGATATTTGCCCCAATCATTATTCGGCACATACGGAAAATTAAGAAAAAAGACCTTCGATTTGTTCTTTTAGCGGGAGTGATTGGCAACGGCATTCCGGCATTCTTGTTTGCCATAGCTCAAACAAAGGTAGACAGTGCCATGGCCGGTGTTCTAAACGGACTTACCCCCTTTTTCACCTTAGTAATTGGTGCAGCATTTTCGCTGCTCATTGTTACCCGCGACAAAGTTGTAGGCGTTATTATTGGTTTACTCGGTGCAACCGCTATTGTACTTGGCAAAGATATTCAGCACGTCATGGAGGGGGGATTTTCCGCTTCGTCGACATTAACCTTCTCACCGTATATTTTTCTCATCGTTTTAGCTACCATTGGTTATGGAGCGAATATTAATTTGATTAAAACCAAGTTATCGGGATATCAGGCATTTTCTATTTCCGCTATTCCGCTGTTCTTTATTTCCATCCCCGGTTTATTTATTTTTTTGAGCAGCGACACCAGTGTTTTAGCTGATTTATCCTCTAATAATCAGACAATTAAATCTGTTGGTGCCGTAGTAATTTTGGCCTTATTCGGCAATTCTCTAAGCCTTATCATGTTTAATAAGCTAATACAAATGAGTGGGCCCTTCTTTGCGGCTTCGGTAACCTATTTCATCCCTGTTGTTGCCTTGCTTTGGGGTTTGCTGGATGGAGAATCCTTCGTTTGGATGCAACTGGTAGGTTTTGTTTTGGTTATTGCTGGAGTGTACTTGGTAAATAAAAGAGTTAGTCCGAAGCCAAATTAGTCAAGCTCAACATCTTGCGCTTAACGATCTCAAAACCAGCATCTAACGATTTAATATCAGCATTTAAGGCATCGAGATTTTCTTGAAACTCTTTCATCCTATTCGCGCTTCCATCATCCAACATTCGGCCCTTACCTGTTAAAAGCCAAAGCGGGCTCACTTCAGGATATTCAAGAATTAACTTCTGAATAAGTTCCAAACCAACCTTATTCCTTCCACTGCTGATGTGGCTGATCATAACTGGCGAAACTTCCAAGGATTTAGCAAAGGCGCTTTTACCGAGGTTAAAATGCACCATAACCCTCAAGACACGAGTATTGACATTTTCCATATTTAACAAATGTAAAGTCAATTTACCATTTGTTAAAGAACCTACTTGTTAACATTTGTTAAATTAGCTCCTGCGCTAAACCCATATTTGAGTTCGTTTTTGCTTGATATTTTATAGATAAACAACTCATTATCTGATACATAGCTTGAATAATTTTACAGGTGTTAAAATGTTGGCAAAAGATTCGGTGGTCAAATAAATCGCATCGCTATATTTGCCTAAATATTAAGAAATGAAGAAATCTGCTGAAGTTTTAGCTGTTATATTGATCTTGTGTTTGAGTAGAGTGCTCATTCCCATACCAAACGTTGAACCCATTGGAGCAGCCGCACTTTTAGGTGGAGCTTTGTTATCGAGAAAATGGGGATTATTACTCCCACTCCTGGCCCTATTCTTAGGTGATTTAGTATTATCACTTGCCCTACCTTCAGTTTACAGCACGTATTTATTCAGCGCGTCATTTGTAACCGTTTATCTGGCCTTCATGGTTACTGCATACATTGGCAGATCGTATTTGAAATCAAATATGTCTACCGGCCGAGTTATTAATGCCGCAGCTCTCAGCTCTGTTATCTTCTTTCTGGTAACTAACTTTGGTTCTTGGATCATGCCAGCCAGCCTTTATCCTAAGTCCATTGGAGGGCTAATGGCCTGTTATGGCGCTGGATTGGCGTTTTACAATAATGAACTTACCGGGAGTTTCTTTTTGAATGGCTTGGTGTCTACCATCTTTTTTTCCGTTCTGATCTTTGAAGGGTACAAGTATTTTGTTGTCAGTAGAAGTTTAAAAACAGCCTAGCATTTTTTTAAACCTTTAATAATTGCATCTGGCAAAATTGGATTAGTTGTGCCAATTATTTTTTGCACAACAGCGATTCTCTTCTTTTAGGGATTTCTAAAAAATGTTAAAGGATTAAAGGTCTCTGGCTCAAGCCAATTTAAAGACCATATTCTTGAAGGAAAAGTCCCGAGCGGCATTTTGGCTCAACGTATGTGCTCTTTGCTGGCATAACAAGCTTATTATCAGATGCATGAGAAATATCCTCAAATCGACAGGGGTGTAAAAGAAACAAAAAATTGTCTGGACTCTCCAATTTCGTTAAGGCGAGTTGTAATTCTTCGTTGTCCGAAATGAATTGTATTCTTTCGTCGGAT
>JBLHHI010000002.1:0-59049 GCA_047614125.1 Bacteroidia bacterium
AAATCGGCATTGCAAGCTTACAGCCAGGTATGTATACCATTCATTTGGCATCCGACGGCATCATACGCAGATCAACCTTTATTGTTGCTCGATAATATGGTTAAGCGGATTCTGTTACTGATTCCGCTCATTATTCAAGGCCTTTGTTGCAATGCTCAATCGGATACGGTTCGAGTATACATCCAAGTTGGGAATGCTACCATGGTGGATGGCATTGAGATTAAAACCAAGAGCTTTACCACTTCAACTTCCTATAATTTTCAGAATCAGGTTATTTTCTTTAAATCAAATCAACCTACTGTTCTGCGAATTATTAATGAAGACGTTATTGACCACACCTTACAATTTGGGCCATCATATAATTTCACGGTTTCAAGTCTTACAATCTTAGATACGAGCGTAATATTTTTGACATCGGGTATCCTTGCCATTCACGATGTTAACAAAGTGGAACGCTATCTGGGTTTAGAAAGCATCTTGTCCTGCGCATCTTCAACGACCTTGAGTTATTTTTGGAACTTAAAAGAAATTCAATCCACTTTTAATGAGCAACTTTTTGATAACCAACTAGTTAGTTTCGATTCCTTTCGTCCAAACTACTTCCTTATAAACGGTTATAGCAATCCTGCATTGGCCAACGATACGCTTAGCAAGATTAGAGGAAGGGTTGGAGATACCTTGAGATTATACATCCACAATGCCGGCAATTCGGTACACTCCCTTCACTTTCATGGCTATCATTTTACGGTTGAATCATCGAGTATTAAACCAGAATCGGTCGGTTGGATTAAAGACACCTATGCCGTATTGCCAAAAGAAAGTTTAAGCTTGATTATTGTTCCGGATAAGCCGGGAGAATACCCAGTTCATGATCACAACTTAGTTGCAGTTAGTGCTAACAGTTTCTATCCAAACGGCATGTTTACCACCATCGTTATAACCGAATGAAATGGATTACCTCCATCTGCCTATTCCTGATTACGTGGAACTGCTACGGTCAAAATTCAACGTTGTTAATATCCAGAACAACGGGCACAAAAACCATGCACGATGGACGAGAAATTACCGTGTTCGGGTTCAGTCAAAAACTTTCTGAAAATCCAGGAATACCTGGCCCAACTCTTGAATATTTCGAAGGCGATTCGGTTGTCATCGATCTATGGAACATTTCGCAATCATCTACGCATACCATCCACCTACATGGTTTAGACGTAAACCAAGAAAACGATGGCGTTCCGCACTTGTCGTTTGAAGTAGATCATATGGAGCATGGATTTTATCGCTTTATGGCACCGCACAGTGGAACTTATCTCTACCATTGTCATGTTGTTTCATCCATACATGTTCAGGCGGGTATGTATGGAATGCTCATCATTCACCCAAAAGATGAACCCAAAAAAACTTGGAAAGATGGTTATTCCTATCGGAGCAGCTACAATTTCCTGTATTCCGAAATAGATTCAAAATGGCATACCGACAGTGTTTTAGAACATTCTCGCGATCATTCAAAAGTGCGAATACCCCGCTACGATCCGGAATATTTTTTGGCAAACGGAAAAAGTGAAACCGAATGGGATAGCCTTGGATTTCCAACAAATGAAAACACCTACCTGCGATTGGCTAATCTGGGTTTTATGGGCAATCGAATAATATTCCCGTCAACGTTAAATGCAAAGCTCATTGATTCGGATGGAAGGCCACTTCCAACGCCGATATTTAAGGATACCCTCTTTGTATATCCTGGTGAGCGCTACGGTGTGCTCCTGACTCCTACAAAAGATGAAAGTGGTGAAATTGACGTTTCATACCTTGATATGAATACGCATATAATTAAAAACTCTTCCGTTCAAAAATATGCAGCAACCCCCTTTATTGGCGTTGAGCAAACCCCAAACAACTTTCTATTGTATCCCAACCCAACCACTGGCGAATTGTACATATCAGCAGGAACACACAACATTTCCTTCATAGAAATTTGGAACGTGAATGGATGCAAAGTACACAGTTTCAAAGTTGATAATCGTTCAGAAATCCACCTAAATGTAAGGTCTTTGCCCATGGGTGATGGCCTCTACCTGCTTAAAATTCTTACCGAAAACGGAGAAGTTAGTTGGCGAAAAGTTATAGTGTTATAGCTTACGCTTCCTCTTTAAAAAAAATCCCGCTGGAGCGGGATTTAATTCAAATTGCTTAATGTTTTATTGGATAATTAACCTTTTGGTAAACGAGCCTGTGAAACCTCTGTAAGTAACAAAGTAGATTCCTTTAGTAACGGGCCCCAAATTGATATTAATTTCTTCTGTACTGATTTCTGATTGATAAATGATTTGGCCAGTTGTGTTTTGAACAATCACTTGCATTCCTGTTTCAAGACCTGTTACGGCAAAACTGCCTTCCGATGGATTTGGAAAAATGTTCCATACAATATTCTCATTCAGTTTTGCATCCAGTTTTATGGTTGAAGAATATTCAATGGATCCATCAAAATCTTGCTGCCGCAAACGGTAAAATCGAGTTTCATCTGGTAGGCAATTGTGATTATAAGCATAATTTGATATAGTGCTTTTGGATCCGTATCCATCCTGCCAAGAAACTTCAAACCATTTGGTTGATCCTCGCTTGAATTCGATGCCGAATCCAGCATTTTTATTTTCGGATGCGGTTGACCAGGTTAAAACATCCTCATTTCCAATACGTTGACCTTTAAACACAATCAGTTCTACAGGCAATGGGTTTATGTTGCTTCCTGTATTACCAATGGTAAAATCTCCAAATCCAGTTACCGTTGAAGAAGTAGATACTGTACCTGAACTGGAAGTCCCAGATCCAGTGCCGGTTTCCTCTATCCAAGTAGAACCATTCCATCTTGCTGCTGTTAACTCGTTCACGTTTGCTGTATTTACTCCGCTGTTAGCGCCCCAACTCAAAGCAATACTGGCATCTGATGTTCCGGATAAACGACTCACATTAAAGTATTCAATTTGACTAACTTTGGTTAGCGGTGAGTTTATGGTAGACACATCTGTGTATGGCCTCTTAAAGTACTCCGCAGAATATTCTGTAGTGGACGAAGATGTGGGTGTAATGGTTACAGGTCTGTATTCTCCATCTTTTCCAGTTGGGAGAATGAACCCTGAAGTAGATGAACTCGTTTTGGTTACTGGACCAGACAAATAGCTTTGATCGCTGGCACCGGAAACGGTTGCGCTTGCGCCCAAATTAATTATATCAGAAGTGGTGGAATAAATGTTGCCATCCGTTAAAGTTAACCCTGACGTAACGCTAATTGGGTTATTCAAGGTTAAGCCAGTACTCGATGCATTGTTCATTATAAGTTTTCCAAAGATTGTTGCACCAGTTATACTTTGTGCAACACTTGCATCGAAAGAAACACCACCTGTACCAGATGTAAAAGTTCCATTGTTGGTCCAATTGCCATAAGTTGATAAAACATCTGAAGTGCTGATCACAACTGTGGCTCCAGATTCTATCGACATATCCTTACAAAGCGCACCACTTGCATCAATATCTGGCATGTTGGGTGCTATAGCAGGAATGTTTACATCGGTGGTTACAGTTGGAATGCCACCACACCAATTGGAGCTGGTAAACCAATCTGTATCAGTTGTTCCCAACCAGCTTCCGGGTTGCACAACAGTGACTGATGCAGTATTGGTTAACTCGGTTGGGCAAGCAGTTGGACTTGGGCCTGTTGCATAAATATTATATGTTTTGTTAGCAGTTAGATTACCGGTATTGAAGTTAATCGTCGAACCGGTGCCAATAACCGGGGAACCAACGGGGCTGTCGTCTGAATCATCTCGGAGCTGATAGCTGTAACCACTTTCGGATCCTGCAATGCTAATAGTGCTGGATGATCCTGAGCAAATTGGGTTAATGGCCGAAACGGCCAACGACGAATCTGGAATTGGATTAACGGTAATAACAACACTGTCGGTGAGCGCAGATGTGCAGCTTGCAGGTGATAATTTAACGGCATTTACGTCAAGTGTTGTGCTGGTTGAAATACTACCTGAAGTTAAGTATACATCCGCGCCGTTACCCAAAACCGAAGCGCCTGTCTTGCTTGCTCCATTGTATAATTGATAGATAATTCCAGATTCAGAACTTATAACTCTAACATTAGAAACCACACTTCCTTCGCATATCGCAGTATCCGCAGGGTCTACGGTAAGCGAAGTACTTGGTGCAGTACAGGCCACTTCAACAGCTGAAGAAGGGCTGCTTTCGCAATTACCAGTAGAAGTAGCAGTTGCAGTAACATATCCAGAGGCATATAAGTCGTAACTCGCAATGTTGTTAACGGTCCAGACACCACCCGAAACTGTCGGCGTTGAACCAATTTGAACGCCATCAACATATAGAGTTATAACATCGGTATTAGTTCCCGTTCCAATTACGGTGTCAACCCCTTCTGTGATAGGAGAAGAGGTAATGATTACTGAGTTGGTTGTTTTTGAACCAACAAATACTGAATCAGAGAAGGAACTTTGAACACCACCTGTTATGGTTGACTTGGCGGTAATTGTATCTCCACCTGTAAAGGTTGTGCTGGATATGGTTGCCGTCCAGCTGCCATTTGAATTTACTGTGGTTGTTGGAGTTGTTGCAGAACCATTTTTGAAAACTTCTATTACAGTTCCAGAAGCTTCTGTTGAATATCCCGATATAACATTTATTGTACCGGTTGAGCAATAAGTTCCTGTAAGTATCGGAGCCACTGAATTTCTTGATACTGTTTTGGAGGCAGAGGCTGCAGATAAGCATAGGCCACTCGTGCCAATTGCTTTGGCAGTTACAATCTGACCAAATGTAAAAGTCATGCTTACAATGCTCCAAATACCTGAACCATTTGCAGTTACTGAACCAACTCGTTCTCCATCCACATACAAAATTATGTTAGCATTTGCAACAGATGTTCCTTCCACGGTTGTTGTTGTAATTAATATTGTATCTGTAGTTATGGCCGGAGTTGCTGTTGCAGACCCTCCGCCAACGCAAACCCAAATTCCTGAAGATTCACACTGGCCAGACATGGTTGCCGTAACGCGGTGGGGGCCTTTATTTAGGCATTTAGCTCCTGCTGAGTTGCAATTTATAGAGGCACCATCCGCTGTACACTTCCATAAGAAATTATCGGTAGTAGGCGATAGGGCGCTTGGCAGGCTTGGCGCAGTGATCGTATTTGGGGTTCCACTCGCAAAAGTAGTTCCACCACCGGCTGTTAACGGTGTTGTACTTGATCCTTCATACACTTTTATTACTACTCCAACCTCCGCAATGCCTTGTATACTTTTGCCGCAATGTGCTCCACTTATTGGATCATTTGAGCAAACGACACCAACAATTGTCAATCCACAATTATTTGTCGATTCTGATTTCCCTGTTGCTATAGCAGATGCGCCAATAGTATCATCCGTCGTTAGTGCTGGGCTAATATCGTTTAATACCCAAGCCCCACTCAAAACGGTCGTGTCTCCAATAGAAATCCCGTTTTTATATACTGTAATGATGGTGCCATCAGCTGCTGCTGATGTTCCACTTACTGAGGTAGCTCCATTTGAAATGGGTCCCGTAATCGTTGGGCAATCAGATCGAATTAATGAGGAAGCACATGCATTGGTTGCACAAGCGGGAGTAGATTTTTCTATAAGATTTAACAAGCATGATTCCCCGTCTCCACCGCAGATCGAATTGTCAACGCCAGCCATATCCGATCTTGAGCTTGCCGAGCCAATGCTCGACTTGCTCGCTGCCATATTGCTCATTACTGCCATTCGAAGTGGTGTTGACGTGGTTATACCAAAATCAGCAGCAATGTGTGCAAAGGGAACAAAAAAGTCGAGAAAATAGTCTGGGTTGTCACATTCGGCACTAAGAGCAATTGATTTTTGATAATTGGTTGTGCCATTATACGATCTAACAATGGTGGGACTTGCGGTACCGCGAGCGTCGTAAACATATACCCCAAACCAAGTGGCCAGCACAATTTCTATCTCAAAGCCTGGATTTCCAACCGTGTAATCCAGATCGGCATTGGGTCCACTGGAACCAAACTTTCCGTCTGTATCAATCATAATGCTGTAACTCTTAGCGTTGGTAGCCACATTACCCATTCTCAAACGGAACATCCAGTTGTTCGAAGTATCTAGATAACGTTGAGCCGGGTCACGATCTCCTTCATCCACAAAATCCGTAAAACTACAACTGGGGCCACGATCTAAATCTCCATCGGGTTCGTTTGATGGAAAAGAAAGGCTGGTGTACGCAATTTCACTTTGGGTTTGATCATCGGTTGTGAACCCGGTAACGGATTGAGAAACCCATCCATCGGTATTGGGATCTAAAACAGCCTGGCCAGCACCCGTTGCAGGTTCGAAAATCATGCCCGGCGTTTGAGCCAAAACAGGATTGTACATAGAGCATAAAAAAATCAGTAAAATTAAGACATGAACCGTGTTGTCAATAATAACCGGATCATCTTCTTTACACGATGAAAGGCTTATGCCAGAAACAACTGCCATAATCATTAATAGTTTGCTTGTTCTTTTCTTGAATATCATTTTCTCTTTCTTTTATTGGTGCAAAGAGACAACGTTGATGTTACGGGAATGTTAAATCCAGCTTATCAAACTATGAAATCAAACACTTCGACCAATTAATTTTGACGTTATATGCCCTTATTTTACTTGTCATGCAGAGGAGTGTTGTGGCCAAATTATCGTTTATTTGATGTTTAATTTGCATTGTAAGCGTTTATAAACGTATCTTCGCGTAATTAAGAATTGCAATTGACCAATGTCAAGATTACCCAGACAGGGACGCAACTACTCTTTGTGCTTATCGAAATGAAATTAAGACTTATTCTGCTGTATTTTCTTTCAGCGTGGATGATTTTGAGTGAAGAGGCCAATGCCCAGATCGCAATTTCAACCACCAAGCCGGTGATCACATCGTGCCAAGAGTCGGATTCAATCATCGTAGTTCTCACCACCACCACCACCACCACCACCACCAACACCACCACCTCAGCTTCTTTAGACAGTATAGAGTATCAACCTTCACTGCCTACTAATGTACATTATGTTGTTTCCAGCATGCGCATGTTTTCTGAGGAAAATAAATCCAACCTCAATCAGCCCATCTTTCGTTTCTCCAATTCACTTAGTGCCGGATCGAGTCTTCGTTTTTCCTATGTATTACGAGGCGGTTGTAGTTTGGATGATCAATATCCATTAATCACTCATATCCTGAATGCGTACAGCAGGAGTTTGAGCACAAACCTTACACAAATTGATACCATACCTACGTTCATAACTCCAGATTTATCCCTCATTTCACAAACAGTTACCGGAGGGTTTTATACCAATATTGGAGACACCTTCCAACTCAATTTAATGGTTGGAAATAATGCTTTTGCCTCGGTCGAAAGCTTTCAACTAAAACTGGTAACCGGGAATAGCATCGTTCCATTAACCATACGTGGAGCTTCTTTAAGCGTGAGCAATGACACCGCTACCTACCTATTTAGCAACAGCAAAACCAGCAAAAGCAATTTAATTAGTGGTATACCACTTCGAATGGATGGTTGTAATAATCACACATTAAAAATCATACTTCCATGGGGTTGCACCTCAAATTTATGCAACACGATTCACAAAAACATGGGCAGCGTTAAGAAGATTGATAATGCGAATCTCCAAACCAATACTTCCATTCTTGGAGCAAACGCTGCGGATGTAAGTTCTTGTAAATCGGATACCGTGCGGTACAACTGTAAAAACACGAGCACGGAACCCAACATTGTCGGTTCTGGAACTCTATGTAATCTGGTGTTGGGATTCGCCATCTACAATCAAGCCAAGTTTAAAGCAAATGGCATTGCGCGATACTCGCATCTCATAATTGGAACTACCACATTTAACTTCGACACCCTTCAGGCGATACGAAGCAACCGTATGGAATTGAACAATCTTTTCACTTCCGACCCAGATGGAGACCGTGGTTTGATGGATGCGGATGGCGAAGAAGAAGTTGTAGTCTATCCAAACGATGGATCGTATATCACAACCTTAATTGCCACAAACCAATATGGATGTGCTGACACCAGTATATCATTCGATTCAATAACAACTAACCGAAAATTATTCATTGCAAATTCCTTCAGCCCGAACAACGATGGGAACAACGATGATTTTGGTATTCGTGTAAATGGAAGTGTAAATGGATATGAACTGATAATTTCCAATCGTTGGGGAGAACAAATAATGGTGACCAATGATCCTGAAGAACGTTGGGTTGGAGCGTATATGGGTGAAGACGTGGCAAGAAGGCATGTATTTCTACACCTTGTTTGTGGTTCAAGATGGAGGAATAATTGTTTCAAGAAAGGGTTAAATACGAGTATTACGATAAAGAAATTAGTCACAAGATGGCACAAGAAATCACCTGAAAGGGTTAGATAAGAGTGATTTAGTAGTTACTTATCGGAGTCCTGCGAGACGCAGGACTCCATTTTTGTTTCTGAATTTTACCGCGTTTGAGACTATTTGATTTAGATTCCGAGTTTGGTGCGGGGAATGATGCGACCCCGCCGGGGTCAGAAATATCTATATTCATCGTTCTATAAACCTGAGTTCGATTAATCTTTTCAAATTCAGATTTGTATAGAACCCAAGTAGTAAGGCGAAAACAGGAAGGTTTATGTTTATAAACCGACTGATTTCAACGAAGCTAATAGGGTTTTATATACAAAAGTCCGCTTTACGCTTGTGAAAAGCGATTTTCATTATTGCGTTGGATGCGGAAATGGTATAATCTCCAATGTCTGTTCCATGTTGTGTTTCACAACCGGCGTAAGGCTTCCCATCTTTTAATGCGGTAAATTTTGCCACCGTGCTCGATGTATTTGCGCCAGTTGGGTCTGGATTGGATGTGATTTCAACAGCGGGATTGGTTGAATTTTAAAATACCGTCCAAGTCCAATCCGCGCAATTACCTGCTGATTCAAAATCGATGGGGGCTTTTTGTGCATTTCCTTGAAAAATAGAACAAGCTAAAAGGGTGCTTAGTAATTGTGCTTTCATTCGTAAATTTTTATCGAACATGCAACTTGTTGTATATTTTACCATAAATGGGTTTGCAAAAAATGCTTTTCAAGTTATTCGATCAATTTGGTTATGAGATCTCTGCTTTCATTAAAGTCGAATTAATATCTCCTGGCTGTTGGAGAGTTTAACAACATAGGAGCCAACCGGTAATTCCGAAATATCAATGTGCTTGTTCCAACTGGTGCCTTCTTGAATGCTTCTGCCGAATAAATCAAAAATAACATAGGCCAATGGCTCGGTAGAATCTACATATAGCAATTGGCCACTGCATGGGTTTGGATAGATGGTTCGTCTTTTTATCATTGAGTACTCAATGGCCGCAGACTTTAAAAGCTCATATGCCCCAACATCCATTACTCCAGAAACGACTCTCGAATCAAATTTGGCAGTATCGACATATTGCTGAGTCGGAATCAAACTAAAGCCCAACGGTTTGTTGTTCACTTCAACACCATTGTCAATACACGGACTGGTATTCGTTGGCCGATAATCAAAGTTTAGCACATCTTTTAAATATGCGTTGGAAGGGTCATCAGAAATAAAGTTGTTTGATGAATCCAACCAAATCGGACTGCCTAAAAGCAATCCTCCAGTCTTTGCGCCAATTAATACGTTGTTCTTTACTAACAAAGTATCGGTATCGGTGTGTACTTGGATAAAGCTGCCTTTTATTTTCTTGTTAACAAAGGTGTTGTTCACCACCCAAATATTATGAGGTTTGTTGTTCGACAAGCCCTCCAAGCCATAACCAAGTAAATTACTATTTGCTGAATTCTCACCTTGTTCAATGATGTTTCCAAGAATGATGGCCGTTCCACCGTTTGGCAAGTCAATGTTTCGACTGTCGACCGAATTGAGGCTTGCCAAATAATTGTATCGAATGATGTTAACATGTGCTCTACTTTTTAGTTCGTGTCCTTCGGCTATGGCATCAGCTGTAAAATTATATTGAAAAAAAAGCGTATCAATGTGATTAATGTAAACGTTGTGTTGGAATCCTGGGTTGGAGGGACTTCCATTTCCAGTAAATACAGAATGCTCAATGGTAACGTTGCATTGGGAATAATTGCCACCGAGTATGCCCATTTCATTGCCTATAAAAGTGCAGTATCGGATAGAGAGAGGGCACCCTTCTTGACGGATTCCAGCTCCATTTCGATCCGGAACCCGTGCATTGGCAAATTCAATGTTTTCCACCAAACAATTTGATCCACCCAAAACCAAAATGGCCTTTCCGTTTGATTTAGCCGCTAGGTTTGCTCCGGCTTCAAGTCGTGGTCGACCATTTACTCCCTTGATTACTAAGTTGTTCTGGCCTAAATATACCTGAGGATGAGTGATGTACGTTGCTGCCTCAATAAGGATCGTATCACCGTCATCAACCAATCCTTGCACGGAACTCAAGGTTTTATAAACGCCATTGGGGTTTACGCTCAACGTGGTAGCATGAGCTGATTGAACGATGAATATTGTACCTATTAAACGTATTAAAACTCGCATATGAATAAAATTTATCAAAGATAAGGGTTTGTTTAAAGCCACAATTACGGGTTTGTACCCATTTGAAATAATTCGACACAATAATCACAAAGCATCCTCAAATATTCTTCAACTCACCTACGCCACGATTCCTTCAACTTCAACCAGCCTACGCAAGCTACAGCCTGCGGCGTACAGGTTCGGCTGGCGCGGCTTTAACTTAAAAAGGATTACTCCGTGATCCTCTTTAAGCCGTGAATGGAATCAAAAGTTGCGCTGTCGCGCCTCGGGCTTTTTTTGACCCAAAAACTCAAGCAAGCTTGGTTTTTGGTCACAAAAAAAGCCCGGCACTTCGTGCCGAGCTTTTGATCATCAAGTGCACCCGAGAGGGTTCGAACCTCTAACCACCAGAGCCGAAATCTGGTATTCTATCCAGTTGAACTACGGGTGCTTTTTTGCAGCCGCGAATATACACGTAACTTTATTTTACTAAAGTTCTTTTAATCAAAAATCTTACCCGGATTCATAATGCCGTTTGGATCAAAAACGGCCTTAATTCCTCTAAACAAAGTAAAATGAGCATCTTTCATTACTTCGTTCATAAAACCTTTTTGCACATAGCCAATGCCATGTTCACCGCTAATGGTTCCACCCAAACGCTTACACAGCTGAAATATCTTGCGTATGCCTTGATCCAAATGTTCCCCGTTCCAAGCTTCATCCGACATATTGTTCTTCAAAATGTTCACATGCAAATTACCATCTCCGGCGTGTCCATAACAAACCGACTCAAAACCATACTCTGCTCCTATTTCCTTAACTCCAGCCATTAGCTCGGGCAGAGAAGCTCTTTTTACTACCGTATCTTCTTCTTTGTAAATGGAATGCGCCTTAACAATTTCACCAATGCTTTTGCGAAGTTTCCACCAGCTTTCCTTTTGTGCCGAAGTATCTCCAAAACGTACATCCAAAACATTATAATCTTCTAAAATGCCGTTAATGAGCTCAGCATCAGCGAACAATAAATCCATATTGTTGCCATCTAATTCTATTAATAAGCTGGCTTCCGAATCAATTGGCATTGGATGTGGAAGGTTGAGCATTTCAGCCGCCAACTCAATTCCTTTGCGTTCCATGAGCTCGAGTCCTGAAGGTACTACCCCACTTTTCATCACTTCCGATACTGCCTTGCATGCATCGATGGCGTTCGAAAAGCTGGCCCAAAGCAGTACATCACATTTGGGCTTTGCAATCAACTTAACCACAATCTTAGTTATAACACCCAACGTCCCCTCACTCCCAATCATTAGATGCGTGAGACTGTATCCTGTCGAATTTTTCAGTGTATCAGAGCCCGTCCAAATTACCTCACCATTTGGCAAAACCACTTCTAGATTTAATATGTAGTCTCTTGTTACTCCATATTTTACGGCTTTGGGTCCACCACTGTTATGTGCAACATTTCCACCCAAAAAACAAGAGCCTCTGCTGGCTGGGTCTGGAGGATAAAACAAGCCCAGAAGCTCCACCTCATTGCGGAATACTTCGTTTATTACTCCAGGTTCCACAACTGCTTGAAGATTATCAACGTCAACTTTTAAGATTTTATCAAAGGCTTCCATACTCAATGAAATGCCTCCAGAAATGGGCAAACAAGCTCCGCTCAACCCGGTACCTGCACCTCTTGGACTGACTGGTATTTTGTTTGCGTTGCAAAATTTGAGAATGCTGGAAACATCTTGAACCGATTTGGGTATTACAACCACGTCGGGCTTGAAAATCAAATCTTCCGTTTGATCCTGCCCATATTTAAGCAGCGAAGCATCGTCCTCATAAATGAGGTCTCGGTCGATAATAGCAGAAAGCTGAGTTTTTAGATTCAAAGTGATTGTACTTTAGACCAACGAAGTAATGAAAGATGGCCAACATTTTTCTTATTATTGAAGCGAAATTTGAAATCAATGAAAAAAGTATATACATTATCAATTTTACTCCTGACTTCATGCATGGCATTTGCCGATGCACGTGTACATATTAGTTTGGAAGATATTTGGAGCAAAAGAATCTTTAATCCAACAACCATAAGTGGTTTTACCAACTTAAACGACGGAACGAGCTACTGCAAGTTGGAACAGGATGAAAACAAAAATTCAGTAGTTAATATCTATAACTATGCTTCGGGCGAAAAAACGGGTTTGCTTATTGATGGAGCTGCCATTGCCAAAATAAATGGATTCAAGAGTTTTGGATTCGGTTCTTTCGAGCTGTCAGCCGATGAACAAGTCGCAATTATTCCCACAGCCGTTGAAGGCATTTATCGGCACTCAACCCGATCGTTGGTATACATTTGGGATCGCAAAACCAACAAGCTCACCTTGATAGATAAAGACAAAGTGATGTATGCAACCTTAAACAAACATGCTACACACATCGCATATGTTAAAGCTAACAACCTCTATATAAGAAACTTAGTTAAAGGAAAAACCAAACAAGTCACCAAGGATGGGAAGCATGGCTCCATTATCAATGGGGGAGTTGACTGGGTATATGAAGAAGAATTTTCGATGAGCAGAGGTTTTGAATGGAATGAGGATGGGACTAAAATTGCCTATTACCGATTTGATGAAACACGCGTAAAAATGTGGGACATGGAAATCTTTGGACAGCTGTACCCGTTTCACGATCAGTTTAAATATCCAAAAGCTGGAGAGCAGAATTCGGTTGTTGATGTGTACATCTGTGATTTGAAAGGAAAGAGCAAGAAGTTAGAATTGGGTTCAGAAAACGACCAATACTTGCCTAGAATTAAATGGACTAAAGATCCAAATTCGTTATCGGTACAACGTCTCAACCGATTGCAAAACCACCTTGAGTTACTCATTGTGGATGCCAGTTCTGGAAAATCGTTTGTTAGTTTGGATGAGCGCAACAACTACTATATTGATATTACCGATGATTTTATTTTTCTTGAAGATAAGCGACATTTTATCATAAAAAGTGAACGCGAAGGATATTGGCATTTGTATATGCATAAGATTGAAGGCCCATTGGTATTCGAAATAACTCGAGGCAATTTCGAAGTTGACAAGTTGCTAGGCGTGGATGAGAAGAATCAAAAAGTGTATTTCACCTCAACCGAAAAATCGTCCATTGAAAGACATATTTACATGGCGGATATAGACGGTCGAAACCGAAAGAGGATTACTAATAAAAATGGCAATCACGATGCGGTTTTTAGCAAGGACTTTTCTTTGTTTTTACACACATACTCCACTGTTAATGAGTCTCTTAGATACACTATCAACGACAATACGGGCAAAGAAGTGCGCGTTATTGAAGACAATGCTGTTTTTAACAAAACATTGAGTCGGTACATAATGGGGGCCTTAGAATTTGAGAAAATAAAAGTTTCGACAGGTTCTGAGTTAAATGCCTATACCATTAAGCCCGCTAACTTCGACAGCAGTAAAACCTATCCTCTTTTAATGTTTGTTTACGGTGGTCCCGGTTCGCAACAGGTAGAAGACAAGTTTTTATGGAGCAATTATTTTTGGCATCAAATGCTGGCAAATCGGCACGGCTACATCATAGCATGTGTTGATAACCGAGGCACTGGTGGTAGAGGTGAAGAGTTCAAAAAATCAACATATTTGAAATTGGGTAAGTACGAAACGGAAGATCAAATTGCAGCTGCTCAATATTTTGGAAACTTGCCGTACATAGATGTAAGCAGAATTGGCATTTGGGGTTGGAGCTATGGTGGCTATATGAGCAGTTTGTGTATTGCTAAAGGAAATGAGACCTTTAAGATGGCTATTGCCGTTGCACCAGTTACCAACTGGCGTTATTACGACAACATTTATACGGAGCGATTCATGCGTACCCCTGCAGAAAATGCTGGTGGGTATGATGATAATTCTCCCATTAATCATGTTGATAAAATTAAAGGTAATTACCTGATTGTTCACGGATTAGCAGATGATAACGTTCATTTCCAAAATACGGCTGAGATGATTAACAGCATGGTTAACAACAACG
The DNA here is from genome assembly GCA_047614125.1 of Bacteroidia bacterium. Classification (GTDB taxonomy): domain Bacteria; phylum Bacteroidota; class Bacteroidia; order NS11-12g; family UBA9320; genus JBLHHI01. Next base: position 14,649 of record JBLHHI010000002.1, read on the forward strand.
TCTCCTTTGATTCTGAAATCTATCCAAACAAAAACCACGGAATTTATGGTGGCAACACTCGATTGCACTTGTTTACCAAGATGACGAATTACATTTTGGAGAATTTGTAACCAATTTTTTCATATTTTCGACCCACATTTTTTTTAAGAAATATTTATGAGTAGTTCAAAACACCCTAAAGGCTTATACGTCCTGTTTATTACAGAGATGTGGGAACGCTTTAGCTATTATGGCATGCGAGCCATCTTTATTCTCTACATGACCAAGGCTTTGTTGTTCGACAAAGAACTTGCAGCCTTCTTATATGGGAACTATACGAGCTTGGTGTATCTCACACCGCTTATTGGTGGGTACGTTGCCGATCGTTACTGGGGGAACCGAAAATCGATATTTTGGGGAGGTATATTAATGGCCCTTGGGCAATTTCTTCTTTTCTTTAGTGCATTGAACTATACCCAAATTGCAGAAAATCCAGAAACGTTGAGCATGGCCAAAATGGCCTTTTATGCTGGACTGGGCTTCTTGATTTTTGGTAATGGTTTCTTTAAACCCAATATTTCAACAATGGTTGGACAACTCTATCCAAAAGGGGATACGCGGCTGGACAGTGCCATGACCATTTTCTATATGGGAATAAACCTTGGGGCCTTTATAGCACCGCTGGTTGCAGGTGGTTTTGGCGATACTGGTTGTCCCGAAGATTTTAAATGGGGTTTCTTAGCCTCTGCTATAGGGATGATCATTTCCATTGTTTTCTTTGAACTCTTTAAGAACAAATACATTGTTACTCATGAAGGAGAACCAGTTGGTATGGCTCCAACCAAAGCCGAAGTGGTTAAGATGACTACCGATGGAAACATCGATACTCCTGAGGAGGTGAAGAAAGGCTTCGACATAGTAGAATTACTTAAATACCTTGGCCTATTCGCCATACTTTTTACCGGATTCTATTTCTGGCTCCAGGACATCGTAGGAGCAGTGCTTTACTCTTTGGTAATCGTAGCACCGCTTAGCATAATTATGGATAAGTCGCTATCACGTATTGAAAAGGAACGAATTGGCGTAATTTACATATGTGCTGGCTTTGTGATCTTTTTCTGGTCGGCTTTCGAACAAGCTGGTGCCTCCCTTACCTTTTTTGCAGACGAGCAAACCAATAGAGACATAGGTGGATGGACGATGCCGGCATCATTCTTTCAATCGTTTAATGCTTTGTTCATCGTGGTCTTTGCCCCTATAATGGCTTGGTTATGGACGTATTTAGATAAAAAAGGAAAAGAGCCTGCTTCCCCTTATAAACAGGCCATGGGTCTTTTCTTGCTTGCACTTGGTTACTTATTTATAGCCTTTTTTGTTAAGGGCATTGACCCAAATTCGAAGGTTACGATGTTTGCATTAATTGGCTTATACTGGTTACATACCATGGGCGAATTATCACTATCGCCAATTGGTTTGTCGATGGTAGTTAAGCTTTCGCCGGTTAAGTTTACCAGTCTTTTAATGGGCGTTTGGTTTTTATCTATGGCCACAAGTAATAAACTCGCAGGAGTATTGAGTGGTTTGTACCCTGAAGATCAATCCAAAGAATTGGTCGCCAGCTTTGATGTTGCCCAACTCCCCGATTCCGTTTCGTGGTATTCGAATGCGGTATCTGAAGTAACCGAACAAAACTGGGAGGTTGAAACTCAAAAGGTTTTGAAAGAAGGTGACAAAGATTCGTCAATGGTTATTTCGAAATTTGCGTTGAGCCCAGAGTCGAGTGATTTTCCGGATTTAAAAGCGAAACGAATTTTAATCTCTTCAAAATTCTTTGTTGAAGCATCTGCTGATGAGGCCAAGGTTTGTAATGCAACTGTTGCTGCAGATCGATTCTTATATGGAGCAAATGGGGCTAAAAACGAGTTTTACCTCATTAAAGAAGGAAAGAAGAAAACAGTGATGGAGGTTTGGAACTTAAAACCAGAACGACCCACTTTCTTGGGTAAATCAATTGAAACCTTGTACGATTTCTTTATGATATTCGTAGGAATGGCAGGAGCCGCTTCGGTAATATTGTTCTTGTTAAGCAAGAAACTAGTTCGAATGATGAACGGAGTTCGGTAATTCTATCGTAATAATAATCAAGGTCTAATATTTTTAAAAAGTCCGAGTATTTTAATTAATACTCGGACTTTTTATTGAAAATAATATAGGTATGTTAAATTGGTAACGTTAAATTTGTCCTCACAAAAATTAGAAGAGAGAAAAGTGCGAATTGGACCCATTCTGATCTTATTATTTGCGGTGGTTTTATCTGGCTGTGGTAGTAAATTTATTTATTTCCAACAAAAAGAAACAAGCAAAAATACCTTCCAAAACATTGAGGTTACCCCTAAAGCGGATGTACGATTGCACATCATTACTGAAGGTGACGTAATTAAACTAAACGTTCACAGTTATGACGCTTCGGTAACCGAAGAATTTAACGCTGTAGTTAGTAGTGGCGACAATATAACAGGGTATCAGGTAAACGGAACTGGCCAACTATTTCTTCCCTACATCGGCGGTCTTAAAGTAAAAGATTTAACCATTGAACAAGCGGAGGATTTGATTAGAGATACCTTATCAACCTATCTTGTAAACGTTAAGGTTGCCTTAGAACTCACGGCCTTTGAAATTAAGGTTCTTGGAGAAGTTGCAAAACCTGGAATTATTTTAGTACCCTTCGATCACGGTACCATTTTAGATGCCATTGCCTTATGTGGTGATGTAACCTTCAACGGAAATCCAATAAACGTAAAACTCATCCGCGAAACCGATGGGAAAACAGAAAATCACTTCTTAGATTTAACAGATGTAGATATTTTTCGAAGCCCATACTACCAACTAAAGAGCAAAGATATACTCTATGTTGAAACGTTGAAGAGACAAATTGTTCGTGAGAATCTAACATTCATAAGCATATTTTCTTCACTCTTGAGCACAGCGACCATAATAATAACCCTGAGCCGGAGATGATAGAGGATCGAAAATCGTATATAGAAGAGGAAAATGAGGGATTTAACATTCATTCCATTCTTCTCATTGCTCGCGTTTATTGGCATTTATTTTTCATATCCATCCTGGTTGCCCTGTGCGCGGCTTATCTGATTAACCGCTACACCACACCCAAATATTTGATTAAAGCTCAAGTATTGCTCAGCAACGAAAAAAAAGGTGCGGATGGTATGGAACTATTAGGCGGACCCGCCTCTGCTGGCTTTAACCCGTGGGATCCAACCTTTGTTAATGACAAAATTCAAATTATTAAGTCGTTCAATTTCCTAGAACCGGTAGTTGATTCATTAAATTTTATGGACATCTACTTTCAACAAGGTGATGTTCAAGCTACTGAGCTCTACAAGGAAATTCCATACGATATCCATTTCACAAAACTGAGCAAACATATTGAAGGTGCTGAGTTTAAGCTGGATTTCTTAAAAGATGGTGTTAACTTAAAAGTGGAATCGGGTAAAAAAGTTTACTTCGATCAAAACATTAAACAGAACGAACAAGTTAATCACGCCTATTTTAACTTTTCCATTGGCCTAAGCCCCAACTTTGTTGAGAAGAAAGGTGAATGGAAAGATTTGGCAGGACAGAATCACGTCTTCATTAATCAATCAAAGGATGCGATTATATCCCAATACGCCAATCGAATATCCATCCAACAGGTTAAAAACACAAAGTCGCTCGAAATGGCGATTATTGAGGAAAATGTTGATAAAGGCATTGATTTTATTAACACCGTTTCGCAAGCTTTTGTTCAAAAGGGACTGGATGACAAAAACGGATTTTACTCAAATTCGCTCACTTTTATTAACCAAAAATTGTTGGAGGTTGTTGGCTCACTAGACAGCTTGGAGTTGGACATGCAATTGTTCAAAAAGGTTAAAGGTGTAATTGCTTTGGATGAGCAAGTTAGTGCAAAAATTGAAGAGGTTTCGGATTTAGAAAGCCAGAAATACGCACTTCAGTTGTCACTTCAGAGTATTAATTCGATGGAGAACTATATGCAAATGCATACAGATCTTTCCAACTTGGCACCAGCTACTTCAGGAATTACGGAGCCCTTACTTTTGCCTTTGATAAATGACGTGATCACCGCATACCGTCAATTTGAACTTGTGTCGAAAGCGTTCACACCAAATCATCCCACCTACGTAAAATTTGAACAATTACTTAAAAATGCCCGAAGGGCCTTGCTGGAAAATACCAGAAATATTAAAACAGAAATTCAAGCTAGAATTACTGAGTTTAGTCAGAAAATTAGCAGCTTCGACGAAGAGCTAAAATCCGTACCAGAAATCAAGCGGGTTTACATTGGCCTGGAGCGAAAGGCCAATGTTCAGGAAAAGATCTACCTCCTCATGCTGGAGAAGAAGTTTGAATATGAAATTGGAAAATCAGGAAACACCAGCGATTACTCAATCTTAAATGAAGCTTATGTTGTTCAACGCACCTCTCCTAAATCGAATCGAAACTATTCCGTAGCCATTATTTGTGCTTTGCTATTTCCCTCCTTGTTTTTATTTCTAAAGATCTTTTTTGACAATAAAATACGAAGCCGAGAGCAAATAGAACAAAAATCTAAAGTTCCATTTTTGGCAGCCATCCCTCATTACACCGGAGATAATCAACTGGTTTTTAAGAAAAATTCAAAATCCATCATTGCAGAATCGTACCGCAATCTTCGTACCTCCATAAGTTATCTCTTACCCAATGACGATGAACCGAAAATAATTTTGGTTACAAGTACGATCAGTGGAGAAGGAAAGACCTTTTGCACATTAAACCTAGCACATGTTTTAAGCCTAAGTGATAAAAAAGTAATCCTTCTGGGTCTGGATCTGCGCAAGCCTAAACTTCATCTTGAGTTCGACATATCTAATTCAACAGGGTTGAGCAATTGTTTGGTTGGCAAAGCTGCATTAAAAGATGTAATACTTCCTAGCGGCATTAATAACATCGACATTATTCCATCTGGTCCCATTCCTCCAAACCCCTCAGAGCTCATTTTGAGTGATAAAATGTTGGAAGTTCTTAATACGTTAAAAAAAGATTACGATTACATCATCTTAGACTCTGCACCTTTGGGTCTTGTTACGGATGCGGTTGATTTAATGCGCCATTGCGATCTTTGCGTATACATCATGCGTGAAGCGTATACACATGTTAATGCCGTCACCTTCCTGAATGAATTCTACAATAAAAAAGAATTTAACAAACTGGGTGTTGTTCTAAACGACAGCTCGTATTCCGGAATTAAATACGGTTATGGAGGCCGGGGTAGTTATGGATATGGATATGGATATGGCTATGGCTATGGCTATTATTCTGAAGATGCCGAAACCAAAAAGCCATGGTATAAGAAAATGTTGAAAAGAAAATAATCACCTCCTCTCCCACTTCTGTCATTTAACAGTATCTTTGAGTAATAATTGTACTCAGTCTGTGATATGTGACTGAGGTGGCGAAGCTCCGTAACGCGGGCACATTCCTTTCAAATCTACGCTTCTTGTTAGAATCTCTCATTACCTCCAAAACCCGCATAAAGCTGCTCGTTCGACTTTTCCTTAACCCAAACACCAAGGGCTATTTGCGAGGTTTAGCTGAAGAATTCTCGGAAAGCACAAATTCAGTTCGCATAGAATTGAACAGGTTGGAGGCTGCCGGAATGTTGAGCAGCGAATTGAGTGGAAATCGAAAGCTCTTCCGTGCAAATACCAAACATCCCCTATTTCCAGAAATTCACAACATTTTGAAAAAAATGATTGGCATTGATGAGATTATTTCCAGAGTGTTAAGCCGTCTGGGTGGGCTTGATTCTGCCTATTTAACCGGTCAGTTGGCCGAAGGAAGGGATCAAGATCTTATTGACCTTGTTTTAGTAGGCACTGAGATTAATACGGATTACTTACACGACTTGGTGAGAAAAGGAGAAGGCATTATTAAGCGCCGAATACGAACCATTTGCATGAGTTTAGAAGAATTTGAGGTTTGGAAACTCACGTGGTCGGAAAATTTATTGTTGCTTTGGCAATCGAGTACATAAAATCACAAAGCTGATAAGAAAAATGTAATATGATACAGGCTCCTAAAATTACTTTAATCGGGTTGGGATATGTTGGCCTTCCTTTGGCAGTTGAATTTTCGAAGAAATTTCCGGTAGTCGGCTTCGACATTAACCCAGACCGAATTGCACAATTAAATCAGGGTGAGGACAAGACACTTGAAGTAGATTCGGAACACTTAAAAAGTGTTTTGGTTAAATCACATTCGGGTGGATTGGGACTCATCTGTTCCAACGAGTTGGACGCTATTCAAGATTCGAATGTCTACATTATTACCGTTCCAACGCCGGTTGATCAATTTCATAAACCGGATTTAACGCCGCTCATTAAGGCCAGCGAAACCGTAGGCAAAGTTTTAACCAAGGGAGACGTTGTGATTTATGAATCAACGGTTTATCCGGGTGCTACGGAAGAAGACTGCATTCCAATTTTAGAAAAAGTAAGTGGATTTACGTACAACGTCGATTTTTTTGCTGGATATTCGCCGGAGCGAATCAATCCGGGCGACAAAGAGCATACGGTTACTAAAATCAAGAAGGTTACGAGTGGTTCAACACCCGAAGCCGGACAATTTGTTAACAATTTATATGCTTCCATCATCGTTGCCGGTACGCACCTTGCTCCTACCATTCGAGTTGCAGAAGCCGCCAAAGTAATTGAAAATAGTCAGCGCGATATAAACATTGCCTTTGTAAACGAACTGGCAAAGATTTTTAATCGCATGGACATCGATACGCATGCCGTACTGGAAGCTGCCGGAACCAAATGGAACTTTTTAGCATTTAAACCCGGATTAGTGGGCGGGCATTGCATTGGCGTTGACCCATACTACTTGGCTCAAAAAGCCGAGCAAGTGGGGTATCACCCCGAAATCATTTTGGCTGGTAGGCGATTAAACGACAGCATGGGTGGATATGTGGCATCTGAAACGGTTAAACTCATGATCAAAAAGGGTATTACCATCAAAGACTCAAAAGTTTTGATGTTGGGAATAACATTCAAAGAGAATTGTCCGGATATACGCAATACGCGTGCCATCGACATCTATGAGGAACTTACCGACTATGGACTAATTGTGGATGTTTATGACCCATGGGCATCGGCAACGGAAGTAAAACACGAATACAATTTAGACATGTTGCCGAACAAACCAAATGCCCTTGATTATCAATGTATTATACTTGCAGTAGCCCACAAAGAATTTGCTGAATTTCCACTTGTGAAATCTGAAACTCGCGTGATATACGATGTTAAAGCAATACTGGATCGCTCGCAAGTGGATGGGCGGTTGTAACCCCATTTTTCACTTTTAGCCTATTTAAAAAAGAAAAAAGTAATGAAGGTATTAGTTACTGGTACAGCAGGATTCATAGGGTTTCATGTGGCAAACCGTTTGATTAAAGAAGGGTATGATGTGGTTGGTCTTGATTCCATAAATGACTACTATGATGTAGACTTAAAGCTGAATCGACTAAAAAACGCTGGTATTGACGTTCTTCCGGTGGTTTGGAATGAAATATTAGAAAGTTCATTGCATCCCAATTATCGCTTCATCCGAATGAAGATGGAAGACAAAACGGCGATGAATGAGCTGTTTGAGCGAGAAAAATTTGATGTAGTGATCAACTTGGCAGCACAAGCTGGGGTTCGTTTTTCACTCACAAATCCACATGCGTATTTAGAAAGCAATATGTTGGGATTCTTAAACATCTTAGAAGCCAGCCGCTATTCAGAAGTAAAACATTTAATTTATGCATCCAGTTCTTCGGTCTACGGATTAAACACGAATGTTCCTTTTTCTGTGCAAGAATCTGTTGATCATCCAATTAGCTTATACGCCGCAAGCAAAAAGAGCAACGAATTAATGGCACATACCTACAGTCATTTGTTTGGCCTACCAACAACAGGACTTCGGTTCTTTACAGTTTATGGTCCGTGGGGAAGACCCGATATGGCCTTGTTCATTTTTGCCAAAGCCATGTTGGCCGACGAAGAATTTGAAGTATACAACTACGGCGATATGAGTCGAGATTTTACGTACATCGACGACATCGTGGAAAGCATAAAACGCTTAATACCCAAGGCACCTAAACCCAATCCAAACTACGATCATTCCAAGCCAAACCCCGCTGAAAGTTCAGCGCCTTATCAGTTATTTAACATTGGCAACAACAGTCCCGTCTCCTTAATGGAGTTTATTGAGGCCATCGAAAAAAGCTTGGGAAAGAAAGGACGCCGAAAAATGATGCCCTTGCAAGCGGGAGATGTAACCAAAACCTATGCTCAAGTGCAAAGCTTGTTCGATTACGTCGATTTCAAACCAAATACGAAAATTGAAGACGGCATTGAACAATTTATGAAATGGTATAAAAATTATTATAAATAAAACATGAATTCACTCAAAAATTCAAAAATATTAGTCATCGGTGGAGCCGGTTTTATTGGCGGCTTTGTAGTATCTGAACTTCTTAAGTACCCCGTTAAAGAAGTTATTATATACGACAACTTCGCAAGAGGCAAGATGGAAAACATAGAAGCCTCGCTTCAAGATGAACGGTGCAGCATTTATCCTTTTGGTGGTGATGTGCGCGAAATTGACATCTTAAATTCCGCGATGGAAGGTGTTGACTACGTCTTTCATTTAGCAGCCATGTGGTTGCTCCATTGTAAAGATTTTCCAAGAACCGCCTTTGATGTTAATATCAACGGCACCTTTAACGTTTTGGAAGCGTGCGTTAAAAACAAGGTTAAAAAACTCATTTACTCTTCATCAGCGTCTGTTTATGGTGATGCGATTGAAGTACCAATGACCGAAGACCACCCATTCAATAATCGGAATTTTTACGGATCTACAAAAATCGCTGGCGAAACCATGTGCACAGCCTTTAATGACCGCTATGGTTTGGAGGTAATAGGTTTAAGATACATGAATGTGTATGGACCAGGCCAAGATCAACATGCTGTTTACAGTGGTGTTGTACCCATAATGCTCAACAAAATTGAAGCAAACGAACAGCCCGTAATTAACGGAGATGGCAGCCAAGCGTACGACTTTATTTATGTTGAAGACGTTGCCCGCTGCAACATTGCTGCCTTAGAAAGCAGCACGAAGTTTGGGTATTACAATGTAGGAACAGAGGTGCAAACTACCATCAAACAACTTTGCGACACCATTCTTTTGCTTAAGTCGTCGGAATTGGAAGTAAAATATGTTCCATATAGTGAAGATGACGCGCGACAGTTGGTGCAAAACCGAATTGGTTCTCGTAAAAAAGCAGAAGAGGAAATTGACTTTTTATACAAGTATTCGCTCGAACAAGGTCTTCAGAAACTAATTGATTGGCGCATTTCGATGGGTATAGATCAAGCTGTTGAACAAGCCATTTAATTCGTAACCATCTCAGAAACTACCTAAGAGCTTTTAGTAATATGGAAAAAAGAAACATACCCATTTCTTTACCAGTAACTGGTGAAGAAGAATGGCATGCGGCCAAAGAACCATTAATGACCGGTTGGTTGACCAGCGGACCGAAGGTTCGAGAATTTGAAGAAAACTTTGCAAAACGACATGGTGTTAAACACGCACTTGCCGTAACCAGTGCCACCACTGCGCTACACTTAGCATGTGTTGCACTAAACGTTGGTCCTGGTGATGAGGTAATTGTACCGGCGTTTACGTGGGTTTCTACCGCAAATGTAGTATTGTACTGTGGTGCCACTGTTGTGTTTGCGGATGTAGATCCAAAAACATTTAACATAGATCCACAAGATCTTGCAAAACGCATTACGCCTAAAACCAAGGCCATTATTCCGGTACATCTATTTGGATTATGTGCCAACATGGATGACATTAAAAAAGTAGCTGGAAACATTCCACTTATTGAAGATGGAGCCTGTGCAGCAGGTGCGTCTTACAAGGGGGTTTCTGCCGGCGCTTTGGGCGATATTGGTTGCTTTTCCTTCCATCCAAGAAAATCTATAACCACCGGAGAAGGTGGAATGATTACCACCAACAACGACGCATTGGCAGAACACATGGGTATGCTTCGAAATCACGGAGCCTCCATATCTGAAGAGCAAAGACATCATGGCCCTCGGCCGTACATCTTGGCAGATTTCAATATGATGGGCTTCAACTACCGAATGACGGATATGCAAGGAGCCATCGGCGTGGTTCAATTGTCGAAATTGGATACCTTCATTAATGAGCGCGATAAGTGGGCCAATTTTTACAAGAAAGAATTGGCAGATTTGGATTGGCTTCAATTGCCAACTTTTGGTTCTGATTATAAACACGGATGGCAATCGTTTGTATGTTTAGTGGATGAAGAAAAGGCGCCAATGAGCCGAAACGACTTGATGGAATACTTACAAGAGTGTGGTATTTCCACACGCCCTGGAACGCATGCCGTTCACATGCTTAACTTTTATAAGGATTTATACAACATCCAACCATCCGACTATCCTGGGGCGCAAATTGCCAATGATCGATCGATGGCCATTCCATTACACAATCGAATGGTAGAGGAAGATTATCTATATGTAGTTGCTAAATTAAAGATGATTTAGTAATGTTTGAAACCAAAATTTTAGCTTTAGCAAAAAATGTGTGGTTTAGCCGGTATATATAATTTAGATGGGCAATCGGTTAATTCCGATGTGCTCGAAAAAATGAGCCTAAAGTTGGCGCATCGAGGACCGGACGATCACGATCTCTATGCTTCGGATGAAGTTGGGCTGGCGCATCGCAGACTTTCAATCTTAGATTTAAGTGAAAAAGGGAAGCAACCTATGACATCTTCCAATGGGAAATGGATCGTTGTTTTTAATGGTTGCATTTACAATTACAAGGAGCTAAAGAAAGAACTTGAAAAAACAGGTATTCAATTCAAATCAACCACTGATACCGAAGTTATTTGCGAGGGTTTAAACGCATATGGACCGGATATTATAAAGCGATTTAACGGAATGTTTGCTATTGCTGCATGGAATACGGAAGAAAAAACGTTGCTTTTGGCGCGTGATCGGTTTGGAGTAAAACCGCTTTACTACTTCTTTAATGGTAAATCATTGCTGTTTGCATCCGAGATAAAAGCAATTATGGAACATCCCAGCTATAAAATTGGGGTGGATACAAATGCGCTAAACGAATATTTTTCGTTTCAAAACATGTTCACGTACCGTACGCTTTTTAAAGGAATTACGATGCTCCCTCCCGCAAATACGATAACCATGAATCGGGAAAGTGCTTTTGTAAAACATCAAAGTTGGTGGGATTACAATTACACGCAAACCGATGAAAACATGTCGTTTAAAGACGCGGTGAGTGAAACAAAGCGGCTTTTCGAACAAGCGGTTGAACGTCAAATGGTGGCTGATGTTCCGGTGGGTTCATACTTATCTGGCGGAATGGACTCCGGTTCAATAACGGCTGTAGCTTCAAAGCACATACCTCGAATGACCACTTTTACGTGTGGTTTCGATATGAGTGAGGTAACGGGAGTTGAAGCAAACTACGATGAGCGAAGAGATGCAGAACTCATGGCCAATCACTTTAAAACCGAGCATTATGAGCAAATAATTAATGCAGGAGATTTGGGATGGTCGCTTCCTCGAGTGGTATACCATTTGGAAGACTTGCGCGTAGGCATGTCTTACCCCAACTATTACATCTCTCGACTTGCTAGCAAATTTGTAAAAGTTTGTTTGCAAGGCACAGGTGGCGATGAGCTCTTTGGTGGATATCCATGGCGCTACTACCGCGTTTTCAAGTCGTTGAATCAAAAAGAATTTTTCGACAGCTATTATGGCTTTTGGCAACGATTGGTTCAAGACGAGGATAAGTCTTCTCTATTCCAATCATCTGTACTAAATAAAGTGGATCTTCAAGAACCCAGAAAGGTTTTTGAGCGTGTTTTTACCTTTAACGAAACGTTAAACTACGCAAGTCCAGAAGACCACATAAACAATTCATTGTACTTCGAAAGTAAGACCTTCCTTCCTGGACTCCTTCTAGTTGGAGACAAGCTTTCTATGGCCAATGGGTTGGAGGAGCGTTTCCCCTTCCTTGACAATGACCTAGTTGATTTTGCACAAACCATTCCGGTGAGGCACAAACTTGGTAATTTGGAGCAGCAGTTGCGTGTAGACGAGAATGAATTTCGCAATAAACAGCGTGTTTATCAAGAATTTAACGACGGGAAAAATGTGCTTAGAAAGGCCATGAAGTCGTTCATACCTGAACGCATCATCAATCGAAAAAAACAAGGGTTTTCGGCTCCTGACGCAAGCTGGTACCGAGGTGAAAACTCGAACTATATAAAAGATCTTTTGTTGCAGAAGAACACAGTGAGTTCCGAGTTTATTTCACCCAAGTTTGTTGAAAAAATTGTAGATGAACACATCAATCAAAAGATTAACCATCGCCTTCTCATTTGGAGCTTAATGAACTTTGAATGGTGGTGTAGAATTTTCTTAAATGGCGAATCAGTTGAATAAACACTCGGTCGACTTTCGGAACAAACGTGCCCTTTCAATCTGCAAAAAGGCCGTTGACGAACTTAAATTGGATTTATCTGGTCAAACCGTTCTAACCGAAATTGGATCAAATTTTTATTTATATCTCCCAGTAATTGCCCTTCTTGCCAATGCAAAAAAGGTAATTGCTTGGTGTAAAGACTCCTCTTATGGCTCGGCAAGTGATATCATTTCTGATTTCAAAGCGCTTGACCTATCTGCAAAACAAATGAATGCCATTGTTTTTCGAGCAAACGAATGCAGCCACTTAGATATTGAAGAAAGCACAATTATCACCAACAGCGAGGCTTTACGACCATTAAATGAAAACTTTCTGTCTAAAATTAAAAACGACCAGACCGTTATTTCATTAATGTACGAGGCTTGGGAAATACGGAGAGAAGACATAGACATTGAGTACTGCAAACAAAAAGATCTAAGAGTAGCTGGAACCAATGAAAACCATCCGCTACTGCGGGTTTTTGAATACGGCGGTCCACTGGCTTGTAAAATGAGTTTTGAAGCTGGTTATGAGGTGTTTAGAAATAATATAATGGTTTGGTCGGATGATGAATTTGGCCAAGTTGCCACTAAGGCATTTAAGGCAATGGGCGCGAGCAGCGTTGTTAGCACCACCAATGTTGATGCGTTTTATGAAGCATTGCCAGCACTCGACTTCATTTATTTGTGCAATTACCACGAGAAACGCGATTACATAAGCAATAAGACCGGTAGCGTCTTTAATTTGACTCAAATTTTGGATAAAAATCCAAACCTAGGAATTGTTCATTTGTATGGCACGCTCAACAGTGAAAACTTGTTGGCTGCAGGACTCAATGTACATCCAGCAAAAAATGGAAGGGCCATGTTCATGACAAACACACTGGGATACGCCGGTTTAAATCCAATCATATACCTTCAAGCTGCAGGACTTAAGGTGGCAGAAGAAATGATTGCTGGCAAATTCAGCACCATTAGTCAGCCCATATCTGGTTATTCAAAAAACTAGTACGTGAAACAGAATAAAATAAAAATAGCAATCATTGGACGAAGCGAACTGCTTTTTAAAACAGCCATCTCGATAAAGGAAATGGGGTTTGAAATTCCATTAGTAGTGACGGCTAAGGAGGCACCTGAATACAAAGTAAAATCATCAGATTTTAAAAATTTTGCGGACAAATGCAATGCAACATTCATTCATACGGCCAAAATAAATAAAGCGGAATACATTGAGCAAATTAAAGCATGTGGCCCAATTGATATTGCTGTGAGCATAAATTACAACGGCATCATTGCTCAAGAAGTAATTGACTTGTTTCCTTTGGGAATTCTAAATGCTCATGGTGGAGACCTCCCTCGATACCGAGGAAACGCTTGCCAAGCTTGGGCCATAATTAATGGCGAAGAAAAAATAGGAATGTGCATTCATAAAATGCGTGGAGGTGAATTGGATAACGGTGACATTATTGCACGAGGTTATTATCAATTGTTGGATACCACTAGAATTGTCGAAGTGTATGATTGGATGGAAACCTGTATTCCGGAACTCATGAGCAGCGCCATTGATTCCATATCAAAGAATACCAATTTCATTCTAGATAAACAGTCGGAAGACCCCAAAGATACCTTACGATGTTATCCAAGAAACCAAGACGACGGAAAGATAGATTGGAACAAATCAGCAGTGGGAATTGATCGATTAATTCGAGCCTCTAGCGAACCTTTTAGTGGCGCATTTTGCTATTTGGATGAGCAAAAGTTAACCATATGGAGGGCACAATTGGTTTATGACGAAGAGATTTATTTATCGTCGGTTGGTCAAGTTGCAGGAATTAGTTCAACCGGAATAGAAGTCATTACCTCATCTGGAAAATTACGGTTGTTAGAAATTGAGTACAACGGTGTGCGAACTACAGAACCTAACCAGATTATTAAATCAATACGGAAAAGACTAAAATGAGCAATAAACAAATTTGTACACGATGCATTTACGATACAAGCGTGCCGAAAATTACGTTCAACGCCGATGGCATCTGCAATTACTGTGAAATGTCTGACAATCTAAAAGCCCAATACCATACTGGTGACGACGAGGGAATGCGGATATGGTTGGCACATGTTGTAGACATTAAAAAAGCTGGAAAAGGTAAAAAATACGATTGTGTAATTGGTGTGAGCGGAGGTGTAGACTCTTCCTACATGCTGCACTATGCTATTGAACTTGGTTTGAGGCCTTTAGCTGTTCATTACGACAATACATGGAACTCGGCCATCGCAACTGAAAATATACGAAAAGTTACCGATGCTCTGAAGATCGATCTTTTTACTCATGTGGTTGATAATCGAGAATCGGATGATATTTTTAAGAGTTTCTTCTACGCTGGGGTTCCTGAAATAGATGCCCCCACCGATTTAGGTTTTGCAGAAACACATTTTCGTGCTGCGTCGAAATACGGAATTAAATATGTTTTGGAAGGTCATACCTTTATGCAAGAAGGCGTTTCGCCACTATCCACTATGTATTTTGATGGCAAATACATATCATCCATTCATAAAAAGTTTGGGAAAAAGAAAATGAAAACCTATCCACTCATGAATTTCACTGCATTTATGAAATGGTCTATCATAAAGAATATCAAAAAGATAAGACCATACTGGTACATTCATTACACCAAACAAGATGCAATTAAACTTTTGACCGAAAAATACGGTTGGGAATATTATGGAGGACATCATTTAGAAAACCGCATGTCGGCCTTTATGCACAGCGTATATCTTCCAAATAAATTTAAAATCGATCAAAGAAACAATACGCTTTCAGCCTTGTCGCGAAATGGTTTTATGGAACGCGATGCAGCCTTGGTTGAATATGCCAAACCTCCCTTTGTTGAAAAGGAATTGGTGGAGTACTTCAAAAAACGATTAAACCTAACTGACGAAGAATACTCCAAGGTTATGACGGACGAACCGAAGTATTTCGAATCGTATCCAACCTATAAAAAACGTTTTGAGCGCTTGAGACCCTTGTTCTTCATTTTGGCCAAATCAAATTTAGTACCAATGAGTTTCTATTTAAAATATTGCTTCCCAATTCAGAAATAAAAATTCTTGAGCGTAATAACCATAATTGATTACGGTATGGGCAATTTGGGCTCCGTTCAAAACATGTTTAAATACATTGGTGTAAAAAGCCAAATTAGTTCTGACATAAAAGAAATAAAAGCAGCGGAGAAGTTGCTACTACCGGGTGTTGGATCTTTTGATGCCGCAATGCAACGGTTAAACGATTTAGGATTGTCTGAACTACTCACTCAAAAAGTTGTTCAGGATAAAACACCAACACTAGGCATATGTTTAGGCATGCAGTTGTTAACAAATGGAAGCGATGAAGGCAAACTAGCTGGTTTGGGCTGGATTGATGCCTATACGCACAAGTTCGAATCTGAGCCCGGTCGAAAAATACCGCACATGGGTTGGAGTCAAGTACATATTAAAAAAGAATCTTTGCTTTCAAAATCCATTAGTGAAGAGTCTAAATTCTACTTCGTTCACTCGTACTATGTGAAGGTTAAAGATGAAGAAAATGCCATGTTAACCACTAAGTATGGTTCAACAATCTTCGATTCTGCGATTCAAAACGAACATATTTTCGGTGCTCAATTTCACCCTGAGAAAAGTCATAAACACGGCATGGCATTGCTAAAAAGTTTCGCAGATTATCAATGATCGCAGCTCGAATAATTCCTTGTTTACAATTGATTGACGATGCATTGGTAAAATGCGTTAAATTTAAAAACCCAAGCTACATCGGCGATCCCATTAACACAGTTCGCATTTTCAATGAATTGGAAGTAGATGAGCTTTGCTTTTTAGATATACGAGCAACTAAAGAAAAAAGAGCACCCAACCTACAAATTCTACGCGACATTGCCAATGAGTGCTTTATGCCGCTCTCGTATGGTGGTGGCGTAAAAGACGCAACGACTGCATTGAACATCTTATCGATCGGCTTTGAAAAAATAGTCTTTAACACGGCACTCTTCGAACATCCCGAGGTTATTACAGAATTGGCTAAAGTGGCTGGTAATCAAAGCGTTATTGCTTCAATCGATGTCAAGAAAAATCTTTGGGGCAAGTACGAAGTGTACTCGCACGATGGAAATAAGAAACAAAAACTTTCTGCCGTAGAATGCGCAAAGCGCGCGGAAAATTTGGGTGCCGGCGAGCTGTTAATTACCTCCATGAATAACGAAGGAAGCTGGCAAGGCTTTGATATTGACTTGTGCAAAATGATCAATGAATCCGTATCAATACCCGTTATCGCCAACGCTGGAGCAGGAAACATCAACCACATTGGCGAAGTAATTTCTCAGGCCAATGTTTCGGGGGTTGCTTTGGGTAGTATGGTAGTTTATCAAAAACAAGGAATGGGTGTTTTAGTAAACTTTCCAGATAAAAGTCTCTTAAAAGAAAAACTCAAAACTTTTTAAGTAGTAACTTGAGTTCGATTCATATTTTGAATTCAGAACGCTAGTGAACAGTGAGTTTCGAGTAAAAATTTCGAAGACAGGGCGGGCCCTTTCGAGTAATTTTTACGATGAAAATCGCTTTTCACAAGTGAAATTCGAGCTTTTGTATTAGCCTGAATTTCTAATTTGAATCTTGCTTGATTAAGAAAGAGAAAGTCCGAATCAGGTTATAAGGCTTTATCCTTTGAGTTCCAATGGTTCACTTCCTCTTTCTCTCATCCTGTTTTCGACTCACTACTTGGCACCTATCCAAATCTGAATTTTAAAAGATTAATCGAACTCAGGTTCGTAATTCAAATCCTTACTAAAATCAGTTACCATGCTTAATAAAACAAAAAAGAACATTAAAAAGTTCCTCTTAACCAAGCTGCTTAATGGAACAAACGTCCAATGCAATATTTGTAACAAGGGCTTTTCCACTTATTTGTCGTATCTCGACCGGCTTAATGCAAAGTGCCCAAATTGCGAATCAATTGAAAGAACAAGACTAGTTTGGCATTTTATTACGGACAAAAAGCTAATAGGCGCAGATGCCATTGTATTGCACGTTGCTCCGGAGAAAGCGTTGTTTGACAAATTAAAAAATGCTACAAAGCGTTATTTGCCTATAGACAAATTTGAGGAAGGCTACTCCTATCCTTCGATTACTAAGGAAATGGATGTAACCGATCTAAAATTGGAAAACGAACAAGTGGATGGTATAATTTGTATGCACGTTTTGGAACATGTTTTGGAAGACCGAAAAGCGCTTTCTGAATTTTATCGTGTTTTAAAACCCGGCGGGTGGGCCATTATACAAGTGCCTTTTGAAGAAGATCGAGAAGTAACTTATGAAGACCCAAGCATACTGTCAAAAGCGGAACGCAAAGCGCATTTTGGCCAAACAGATCATGTTCGTGTGTATGGCACAGATTACTTAAAACGATTTGTAGAACCAGGGTTTGTGATCGAAGAGCTGAATTATGAAAAATCGATTAGTGATGAGATTAAATTTAAGCTCCAATTAAAAAAAGAGAACATCTTTTTAATGCGCAAGCCGAAGGCGTAGCATTGATTCTTCAAAAATGTTCAATTGTCGTAATCTAATACCAACCCTTTGTCGATAGCCAAAAAAGCTGCAAACGGCTTTGCTCAGTTTCTGGGTAGAAACATGCTTAGTAAGGTAATGGGCCTTGGTGCAATGGTTATTCTAGCGCGAGAACTCAGCCCACACGATTTTGGGATCGTGAGCATTACGCAAGTTCTGCTGGTTATCATAGCCTCCTTTGCGACAACCGGCATTAGCGAATTTCTGCTATCCTACCAAAAGAAAGACGTTGATACGATCTTTCAAGCCACTTTCTGGTTCAACCTTGCGCTTACTACTGTAGTTTCCATTCTTGCCCTCATCATCCTTCCATTTTGGACAGACACCTATAAGGATGAGCGAATTTATGAATTGGGTATCCTGGTAGTTATATCCTTCATTTTCATGCAACTGAAGATGACACCTAAAACGTATTTATCTAAAAATCTTGAGTTTTCTAAGCAAATAAAAGTAGAGTCGATATTCATAATCATAGTTCCCATTTTAAAAGTAGCGGCCGTTCTTACTGGCTTTGGGGTATATAGTCTTGTTTTACCCACGGTGATTATGTTACCCATTGAAACCTTTTTTTTATACAGAGCAGCTGGCTTTAAAATTAAATTCAATCTATATGTTGAACGCTGGCTCGAAATATTCAGATTTACAAAACATTTAATTGGCAGTTCGATACTCGGAATGGCATCTTCGGAAGGTGACAAACTAATTATTGGCAAGTTTGTTTCGCTCGAGGCTTTAGGAATTTATAACCTTGCGTATCAGTTGGCCAACTTTTTCAGCACGAATGTAGTAGGTGTTACCACAAATATTTTAAGCGCAACCCTACCCAAGTTACGGCACGACATGCCTCAATTGCGCGAGCGATATTTTCAATTCCTAAAATCAATTTTCATCGCTGTTGGTCCTTTACTCATCTTGTTTGCCTTAGGTGCCAGCGAATTGTTAAATGTAGTGTATGGCAATAAGTGGGATGCTGCCGTGTTGCCGCTTCAAATACTCATCGTTTATGCATTTTTTAGAGCACTTACCTCATCCTATGGCAGTATAATGAATACCATGCATCTGCCTAGAAAATCGTTGATAATGAATGCATTTTATACTCCTTGCCATATCATTGGTTCTCTTATTGGTGTTCAATTTGGTGTAATCGGATTGGCGGCATCTGTAACCATTGTTAAATTAATTTTTGTTCAATGGGGCATTTTACAATCTATGGAGGCCATTGGTTTAAAATTCGCTTCCTTCTACCAAAAACTTGCTCGGTTTTTTGTTATGGCAATCATCGCCATTCTGTCAACCCTGGTCGTTAAGTTATTCTTGGTTCACCAATTCGAAAATAAATGGCTCGTTCTTTGTCTAACAAGCGTTTCCTTTGCCTTTTTCTTCTGGGGTGCACAGCGCCAATTTAATAAAGTTGGCATGATGACTATATCTGATTTCTTAGGCAAGATGAACGTAAAACTTCAATTATATTTTAACAAAGTATTCGTCGCATGAAAAGAGTAGCACTCATTGGCAACATGAACAACAACTTCTTTGCCATTACACGCCTGTTAAGAGACAAAGGCTACGACGCGCATCTTTATTACAGATCTTTATCTGAACACTTCCAGCCAAAGAGCGATACCTTTTCACTCAATTTTTACGACTATTGCCATCCCATTGATTGGCTGGATAAATCGTTTGAGTTGGCTGATTTTGGACGCATCAAAAAAGAAGTGGCTGGATTCGACTTTTACATTGGCCAGGGCGATGAGGCTGCCTTTGCGAAGCGGGCAGGCATTAACTTTAATCTATACTACCCGTACGGTTCCGATTTTTACAAATACGCGTATTTGCCTTCTAAAAATTCATGGAAAGAACGGGTGTATATGGCATTGGTAAAAGGCATTCCATTATCGAAATCTAGGAATGGAACCGTGCATAAATATATTCGTAAAGTAATTGTAGACGCGGAGAATGTATTTCTGGACTTGACAAACCCAGAATATGATCAAAAATTATTCGACCTCAATTTGAAAGGGGAATTTGAAGCGCTTCCTATGCCTTTCATTTATCCCGACGAATATTTAAATAGAACGGATTGGGATACGCATTGGAAAAGCAGCATCGATGCACTCCGCCATGAAAATGAATTCATCGTACTCTATCACGGCAGACAAGAATGGAAGAAGGCCTTAGAGTATTCAGGAAATTCATTTACAAATAAAAATACACACCATCTCATCATCGGATTTTCAAAATTCGTGGAGAAATATCCAAACATCAAAGCTCAATTGCTAATGTTAGATTATGGTGGAGATGTTGCAAATAGCAAGAATCTTATTGAAGAGTTGAATATTTCCAACCGGGTAACATGGTTTCCTAAAATGTACCGTAAAGACCTCATGTATTTAATTAACAACGTGGACTTATGTTCCGGTGAGTTTGGTAAAAGTTATTTAACTTTTGGAACCATTATCGAAGCTATGTTAATGGGCAAACCCATTGTACATCATCGTATTGATGAATATTACTCGAAAAAATACAGCGAACTGTACCCCATGTACAATGCCCGCAGCCCAGAAGAAATAGGAAATGCAATAATCAATGCCTATGAGGACCCGGATGCGCGATTACAAACAGGTAAAAAGGCTCAAGAATGGGTGCTTAAGTACTTCATAGACAATCCATTAAACGAGTTAAGAAAATTAATCGATAAAACAAATGACTAAATATTTGTCCTGCGTTAACTATAAATATTGATTAAGAAATAGCAAAATGGCAACAGCAATTACCGTAGAGTTTTACAAGCAATATCCGCATCTATTGAAATCTCCTTTTTTGGAAATCGGTTCACTTATTGATTCCTCCTACATTCAATACTCTCCAAGAGATATGCAGCATGTAGCTGACGAAGATGAGTATCTGGGTATTGACATTTTTGATGGAGAAGGGGTTGACTTAGTCTTAGATTTAGCTAAGGCAAGTTTTGAAGATTTAAAGCAATACAAAAACAAGTTCAATACGGTTCACATTCACTATGTTATGGAACACGTGCTAGATGTTTTTAAAATTGCTCAAAACATTGATTACATTACTAAACCTGGGGGAACCGTGTGTTTGAGTGTGCCATTTGTTTGGAGATTACACAGAATACCTGTTGATATGTGGCGTCTCACTCCTCAAAGTGTTGACTATCTCTTCCCAAATTATAACTTTAAAGATGAAAACTGCGGATGGAGCACAAGAAGACATAAAATCCTTCCAATCAATGAGGTTTATGAGCTGGACTTAGGAAGCGGACTAGAGAAACTTAATCCCATTATGCGCAATACCATTAAGCTATTTCGAAAGTTCAAATTGGATCATAACTTTTTTTCCGAACGTGCTCTGATTCCAGAACTTAACTTGATGATGATTGGTATCAAACAAGAAACTGCTACCTATAATTTCATCCCAGCACAATATTTATAAAAACAATTTCATCCTAATCCAGATGAAGAATATCTTATTCACCATACCAAATTTCAAAACCGCCGGAAGTGGCCGTGAAATGTTTAATATAGTTGAACACCTAGATTCACGAAAATTTACGGCAATTATTTGTGTAAATACTCCTGGAGGTAAGCTGTTTGACGAGATTCAAAGCAAAGGGTATGAAATAATTGTCCGCCGGCATCAGTTTGGTTTAAACGCAACAGGTTTTTTAAACTTAATTCGGAGTATTTCATTTTTTCGAAAGCTCAAAATTGATGTGTGGCAATCGTTCGATTGGAGCAGTGATTTTACACAGGCATTGCTGGCAAGACTCAGCGGAACGAAGTTCGTTTACGTGAAAAAAAACATGAACAGTGATCGTAAGGCTTGGTTCATCAAATTTCGTTTGTGCTCGCATATAATTGCTCGAAACACCACAATGGTTGAGACGTTTTTAACCAAATACTTGCACAAGACCACTAGGATTCCAGGTGGTGTAGATTTAAATCGATTTACGTATCAAGAAGGAAGTTCAAAGACAACTTCAACTGTTTTTCGAAAAAACCCGAACAAAAAAGTCATCGTTTGCATGGCCCAAATTAGTCGAGTGAAAGGCCAACATTTAATTGTTCAAGCTTGCCAAGGTCTCGATAATGTTGAGATTTGGTTGCCCGGAGCTGTTCGCGATGAAGGTTATAAGGAAGAAATTTCGAAACTGGCTGCTGATTTAGAAATGAAAGAACACGTAATTTTCTGGGGTTCTGTTTCAGAGGTTACAACCATGTTAAAGGAAGCCGATGTTTTCGTACTTCCAACAACGTATTTCGACAATCACCAAGAAGGTTGTCCGGTAGCACTTATGGAAGCGCTGTCATCTGGCTTAATATGCATTGCCAGCGACGTTGCTGGGAACAAGGATCTTATCCTAGACGGTAAAACCGGATATTTATTTGAAGCCGAAAACCCATCCAGCTTAAAAAGTAAATTAGAGTTGGCATTCGCAAACAACAACATTCCCAAAATGCGCTCTGCAGCGCTGTCAAGTATTTTAGCTGATCATACCTTGCCGTACGAGAGCAAGCAATTTGCGGCAGTTTATGAGTCCCTTTAAATTTTATAGAGTGAAAATAATTTCAAAAAGAAAAAGTATATGTTACCACTAATAAAATTGCTCAGAGCATATCGCTTAAAATGGTTTGGAGCCAAATACCCAGTTAAACAAATTCAATTTATGAACAAGTCGTATTGGGTTACGGAAGGGGCAGTTCGGCCAAAAGCAGATCAAGGAGATGCCTGGTATTTTGAGCTGTGCTTAAACGCACATTCAATTTTCGACATAGGTGCCAACACCGGAGCCACCGGCATTTTGGCCTTGCAGAACAAGAACCTAAAGCGACTTACTTTGGTGGATCCAAACCCACTGGCTTTAACGCAGGCGGCTGGCAACCTGATCCGAAATGGTATTAGTCCTAAGGTAAACTTCGTAAATGCCTTTGTTGGTGAGGAAGATGGTGCCAGTGTTAAATTTTATACTCTGGGAACTGGCGAAGCAGGCAGTTTCCTGCCTGGTCATGCTCAAAGCGCCAGTGCCTCCAATTCATTTTACTACGTACCATCAAGAACAATTGATTCGATTGTTGACGAAGTTGGTTTTATACCTGACTTCGCCAAAATTGATGTAGAAGGAGCCGAGAATTTGGTTCTAAAAGGATCTACGGGACTGGCTGCGAAGCAAAGCACGCTGTTTATGGTTGAGCTTCACTCTCCCCCGGAATTGCCAATGGTAGAAAATGCAACCTTCGTCATCAACTGGTGTAAAGAAAATAAATACACCCCCTGGTACCTGCGAGATAAGGTTGTTCTTAAAACTTCAGATCAAGTAGCTGATCGCGGCAAATGTCATATATTATTAGTGCCGGAAGGAAAAGAGTTCCCTTCCTATTTATCAAACATTCAAGAAAGAGCCGCTTTCAGTAACTCGTAGTTATGTCGGCCTTTGTTGACATATCCATTACCAACAAAACGAAGCCATTGAAACGGGTTCGCATTTTTAATAAACCTTGGGTAGCAAGCGATGGATATGCTTATTCATTGCCTCATCAAATCTCCAAATCAGCAACTGGCCAAACTTTTAAAGCTTTAGAAAGCGATGAACTTACCATTCTTGTATTGGGTCAGTTTAACACTCTTGTTTCAGACGCTGAATTAATATACCTGCTTGAAAGTTCTGTTTTAAAGATAAAGCCATTTAAAGATCCACCCGGACAATGGTTAATTTTATGCTTCGAGAAAAAAACACATAATTGGCATGTATTTACGGATCGATTTGGAACTGAAAAAGCCTATCACCGTAGTGGAGATCATGCAGCAATATCAACCTACTTTGGTTCCATTCTTGATGATTTTGATATTAAAAACTTTGATCAAACTGGATTTACATGCTTTGTTGGGAACGGATTCTTCCCTGAAGACCTAACATACCATTCAGATGTCAAAGTATTGAAGCCAGCTTCTCATTACATCTTTAACGAATCACTTGCACTGCAAGAGATTTCTAGGTATTGGAATTGGGAACATAGTCCCGATCAATCTTTATCGATGGATAAGGCGTTGGCTGAATTTCACCACCTCATTATTAACGTTGTAGGACAGGCAGTACAAAACAAACGAGTGGCTCTCCCACTTTCTGGAGGTTTGGATTCAAGAACCTTAGCGGGTGTTCTAACTCATAAAGACTTTAAACAAAGATTTCCAAAAAGCGGCGCCATCACAAGTTTTTCGTACGAATATGCAAACGGTCTTCCAGAAGCACAAATCTCTTCTAAGATTGCTGCAACCTTGAATCTACCGTTTAAAAAATTTATTGTTCCGAACTATCTCTTTAACAAAATGGCTGTTGTTGAAGATAGTGTTGAGATGTTTCAAACCATAGATGGTACCCGCCAAATTATGGTTGGCGATTGGTTGGCGGAGAATTCTGATGTTGTACTTGGGGGCCATTGGGGAGATGTATGGTTGGATGCATCCAATGAAATATCAGAAACAGACCTCCTCCCTACTTATCAAAAAAAAATGAATAAGAGAGGTCGAGAAATCCTTTTTGACCTTTTGCACAACTTCATCGTTGACGATCCTCAAAATGCCTTAGATGACTACTTTACTAAGGCCATTGAAGCATACCAGCACATAAAAGACAGCGATTTTAGAATGAAAGCTTTTAAAACAGACCAATGGTCGTTTAGATGGACCTTGGCAAGTATAAAAGCTTATCAGGCGGGTGCGTATCCGGTTCTCCCTTTTTACGACGGAAGAATGGCCGATTTTTTTGAAAAAATCCCAACCGCGTGGCTGGTCAATCGCAAGTTTCAGGTGGAATACTTAAAAAAGTTTCATCCCGATTTGGCCCGAATTACATGGCAAGAATATGGAGCCAATCTGTTTTTATATCCATACGTAAACAACAGACAGCTATGGTATCGAGTGATATCTAAACTAAGAAGAATGCTCACCTTTAAGAAATTTACCTACCGCAATTGGGAAGTGTTTTATTTAAACACTGAAGGAAGGCGGTCTCTGGAAAAGGATGTATACAAGCATCAATGGCTAGTTGAGAAAATAGGCAAGGAACGACTTGACGCTTTTTTCGCTGCGTTTTACGCCAATCCAAAAGCCGACAATGGCTATGCCATGTGCCACTTACACACCTTTTCCCGTTTCATCAACAAGTACTGCCCAGAAGGATGAAAAACGTTCTTTTAGTGATGCATTCATACCCCAGTAACTCATCTTTTTTGATGAACAAATTTTTGAGATTAGAAAAACATTTCAAGATAAAACTCTTGGTATGGAGTAAAGCATCCAAGGTGGGTAACAATGTTTATACCGGCCTCACCGACCTTTCTGTAGTGGCTTTGTTAATAACCGGTCTACAAGCCTTAACTACATTTGTATCGAAACCGAAACAGTCTCTGTTGTTTTGTAGGAAGTTAGGCATTAAGAAATTTTTTAAAGGACATTATTTCATTCGAAAATATTTCGACGTCATCCATTTCGAATTTGGCACACTGGCTATTGAATGGATGAAACTAAAAACGGTTTGCAAGAGTCGTATTGTGGTTAGTTTTCGAGGCTACGACTTGAATTACTTTAAGCTTGGCAACGATGAAACCTATTCTGCGGTTTGGCAAAACGCAGATGCCTTTCATTTTCTTGGAAGAGATTTGTATAACCGAGCCCTAAAAAGAGGATACAGCAGCAACAAAGCCAACTTTTTTATCAGTCCCGCAATCGACTTAAATTTATTTAAGCCAAATGAAAACAAGACCTACTTATCCAATGGCGTTTTACAACTGGTAAGCGTAGGTCGTTTGGTATGGAAAAAAGGGATCGAATACGGTTTAAAAGCGGTTCAACTTTTAGATCAAAAAGGCATCCCAGTGCACTACACCATTATTGGTGATGGTGAAAACAAACAGGCAATCGAATTTTGCATACGCGAATTAGACTTAACACATTGTATTACAATGACTTACCACTTGAATCAACCCAAAACAGTTGAAATTCTCAAAAGCATGGACTTGTTTTTGCATCCGGCCATCAGCGAAGGATTCTGCAATGCTGTTGTTGAGGCTCAGGCTATGAAACTACCTGTTGTATGCACAACCGCAGATGGCTTACAAGAAAACATAGAAGAAGGCAAGACGGGTTTTGCCGTGGATATTTATGATGCACTAAAACTGGCAAACCAAATAGAATACTTCTTTAACAACAAAATCAAACTCTCCGAATTTGGAGAATGTGGAAGAAAACGTGCGGAGGAACATTACAAAATTGAAGATCAAATAGACAAGTTCGTTAAGTTGTATAATGAAGTCTCGGAATAGAGAAGAAATTGTAACATAAAAGGTAGGAAGATCGCAGCATGAATATAACAAAAAAGGTGGATCAAAAAGGTGCTAAGCTTATTGTAATATGGGATTACGATACGCCTATTTCTAGAATAACCGCCACAAAACCTTATAAGTACCAGTTTGATAAATGCTTACAAGAAGAGAAAAATGTAGCAAAAATCTTGGAAGTGGCAGAGGAGTTTGAAGCGGAAATGACCTTTGCTGTGGTAGGTTATGGGGCAGAACAAAGTGTTTATCCGTTCGATGTTCGGCATGTAATCAAGCAAATTCGTGATAAAGGTCATGAGGTGGCTTCTCATTCTTGGAAGCACGAGTGGTTTCCTTACTTGACCAAATATCAAATTGAACATACCTTAAAGCGCAGCAAACTGATCATTGAGCAAACCATCGGAGAAGGTCATGTTACGGGCTTTGTTCCTCCACATGACAAGCCGTACAGTTGGTTGTCAAAATTTGCCTGGAGTAAGGGCGATCGGGCGCTTTACCCCTTCCACCCAGGTGCGGATATTGGATACATTGCAGGTGAATTAAATCGGCAAAATTACACTTGGTACCGCGTTCGATTCAGAAGTATTTGGAATAAATTAGTAGATTGGGAAGGCATCAAACTCGAAAAGAGATTAACCCGTCCTTGGATTAAACACAAGGGAACCATATGCTTTAATGCCACCTACAATGGCTTCGACGAAAGAGCGCTGCAATTAATGGATCAGGCCGTTAAAACCAACGCGGTAATAGTTGTTGTTGGGCACCCAGCGGCATTATCGTGGAAAGGGCCGGAAAGCATGGATTGTTTTCAAAAGTTGATGGAACATGCATCATCCTATAAGAAGGATGGAAAACTCGAATTCTTTACGGTTCAAGATTATATCAACGAATACATTAATCAATGAGAATCGATCGATTGCAAAATATAGCCAAAAAGAAGGTGAGCACGCTAAAACCTCCCTTGCTTAATTCGCACAGTGCATTCGTTGAAAAAGCTTGGGGTTTAACGTCTATACGTAAAGATTACAACTTCTTACAGTGGAAGTTCAAATCAGCAGACCCACACAACATTGCTGGGCTTCTTGTGTATGTGGAAAACGAAGAAGTGCAAGGCCAATTGGGCGTTATACCCGATAAAGTTAAAATCGATGGTCAAGTACACGCTTGCCAATGGGGATGTAATTTTAAGTGTCTTCCTGAGTACGAGGGCAGCGGAATAGGTGCCTTGCTGGATATTGCCTCGCTAGAAAAAACAGAGATAACTTTTGGCGTTAGCCCTACCAAACAATCAGAAGACATCAAACGAAGGTTGGGGTTCACCTTGCTTGAAGGTCCACGTGTATTAATGTACCCGGTCGATTTTTATCATCTCATTTCGCTTAAACTGCCACCGAAATTGAGATTTAGCCGGGTCGCTTTCAAAGCCCTATTCCAAGCTGTTTACAAAATAATATTCAATAAGATTCAACGAAAATCCATTAGCCAAATCGATGTATTTGAGGGTGATTGGAAGGATATTTTTTCGTTTCTCAAGAAGGCTCGGGCAAAAATTAGCATTCCGCATGTAGTTCACGATGAGCAATTTATGCACTGGCGTTGCGATGAGTTGCCAAAGTATAGATCTTCTGCACTCTCCTTGTATACAAATTTGGGCAGCTTTGTAGTTTGTAATGTTGGCAACCCATATTTGATGATAAACGAATATAACTTTGTGAACCGCAATGAAGGTGTTGAATTATTAAAAAAATGTTTTCAAAAAGCAAAAGAAATGGGTGCTAGAACCTTAAAAGTTTACGCAAACAACAGCGATCAAGAGAGCCTGTTTTCTAGTTTAGGATTTATTCCTTTGAGACATCGTGTAACCGTTTACGCCCACACAAACAACAGCAATATAAATTTGGGTCGTAAGTTTCATTACGATGGCTATGATGGAGAAAGTAATTTGTAGATTATGGTTAGTGAAATAAAAGCAATTAGCTACTACCTTCCGGAAGACGTATTAAGCAATCAAGCGCTAGTAGAACAATTTCCGGAATGGTCAATTCAAAAAATTGAGGACAAAACAGGCATCAAGCAACGTCATATTTCTGCAGATGATGAATTGGCATCTGACATGGCGGTGAAGGCAGCCGAGAAACTCTTTGAAGAATATGCCATCGATCGATCAATCATCGATTTTGTTATCCTGTGTACACAAAGTCCCGATTATTATTTGCCTACAACGGCTTGTATCATCCAAAACAAGCTCGGTTTATCAACGAGTACCGGCGCTTTTGATATCAACCTTGGATGTTCTGGTTTTGTATACTCATTGGGTATTTGCCGAGGTCTTATCGAATCAAATCAGGCCAAAAACATTCTCTTGCTTACCTCCGAAACGTACAGCAAGTTTATTGATCCGAGAGATAAGAGCATTCGAACACTCTTTGGTGACGCAGCCTGTGCTACGCTCGTTTCGGCGGCCGACGGAAGTTCTAAAATTGAAAACTTTGTTTATGGAACAGATGGCGCAGGTGCAGAGCATCTCATCGTAAAAAGAAACAGCCTGCGAATTAACGATCATGCAAAAACCGAAGAAATGATCGAAGATGAATATGGTAATAAACGCAAAATGGGAGATCTATTCATGAATGGCGCTGAAGTGTTTAACTTTTCAATAAAGTCTGTACCCGTACTCATTAAGCAAACGCTTGAAAAAAATAATATGGAAATGGAAGATGTAGATTACTTTGTATTACACCAGCCCAATAAGTTTATGTTGGATGGGCTTCAAAGACGGTCTAAAATTCCGAAAGAGAAATTTTTAACCTATTATGAGCAGTGCGGAAATACCGTATCCTCAACCATTCCCATCGTTTTGAAAGAATCCATGAAAAGCGGAATTCTTAAAAAAGGTAATCGAGTTTTACTTGCCGGCTTTGGCGTTGGATATTCTTGGGCCGGATGCATTCTAACACTCTAAAATTAGTACAATGGATTTTGAAACTTTTAAAAACAACTTTGAAACGCAGCTTGAAGAAGCTCCCGAAACAGCTCTTACCCAGGACACTTTATTTAAAAACCTACCTACATGGGATTCTATGACCGCATTAATGGTTATTGACATGTTTGATGCCGATTATGGTAAAACCATTTCAAACGAGCACATTAAAACCTGCAAAACCTTAGGAGATTTGTTTGAACTTGCCAAGTAATTTAATTGCCAACCAGCAGTGAGGTTTATTTTTTGTAAATCTGCATTTCCCAGCGTTTGACTTACACTCAATACATTAAACGCGCAAAACAAAACTATTGAACATCGATTTAATCCTTTTCTCATCAAAAGCAGCCATGGATTGGCCATTGGGCAAGCTGTGCATCATTAACCATAACTTTGCTGATATTCAACCCTTTGTTGCTGAATCTACGAGCGATTTTATTTTATTTTGGGATGCAAATAACCCATTGCCCAGTTCAGATTTACTGGCCGAGATTACCTCTCGTCCGGGTGATATTTGGCACGCCGGACTTCGCTTTGGGTTGCAAGGCCTTCCCGAAAAAATTAACTTTGTCCATCCAACTTGGATGTACAACTGTGATGGGAATCCAAGTGTAAACACCACATCTTTCCGACTGAGTTTTAAGGCAATGATCGGAAAGACTTCGGTGCTTCAACAAGTTGAGATTTATGACCAATCGTACACCTCTATTTCCTATGCCGGAATAGATCTCGGCTATCGCTTGATGCGATCTGGCGCCATCATTCGATACGACACCGATTTAATCGTTGATCCAGTTCGTAATTCTTTAAAGTCCAACCAAGTAAACTTGCATGATGAATGGTACTTTATCTGTAAATACTTTTCGAACAAGTGGCGAAAATGGACCTTACTAAGGAGCTTTGCAAAAGAAGGTGCATTGGTGAAAAATCTACAGATGTACACTAAATTTAAGAGCGTTCCTAAACACAAGTTCGAATTTATCCATCAAGAAATACGTCTCGAATCGGGAGCCTTGGATAAGTACAAAAACAACATTTCTGTGCTGGCGCCCACACTCAATAGATACAGCTATTTGGAGGCAGAGTACCAACAATTAGCAAAACAAAGCATCTTGCCGTTGGAGGCTTTAACAACCGACCAAACCAGCCTTGAGCAGCGTGAAGAAATAAAGGTAGACAAGTATCCTCCGCTTCGAATTAGAACTTTTGTGCAGGAAGAGAAAGGTCAATGTGTTGCTTGGAATAAGCTCCTGGAAGAATCGAAAGGTGAATACGTTTTCTTTCTAGGAGATGATGCTGACGACATTCATCCCGACTTTATCGAAAGAATGTGCTCAACCATGGAAAAACACAAGGTAGACATGGTTGCCACCAATGTGATTGAAGCGGGCAACTGCAATACCATTGATACCGACTATACCTGCATTGCCGAGACATTTCCGATCACATTAATTAAAAAAAAGGTGGTGATGGATGCCGGGGCAATGGACATGTTGTTCAATAAAGGCATTCGAGCCGACGGTGATTTAGCCATGAGATGTTACCTCAATGGTGCAACTTTCTTATTTGACTCTTCACTTAGAATATTTCACCATCGAGCCCCGGTTGGCGGTTTGAGAAGTTTAAAGCAACGAGTGATAACCAATCATATGACTAAAACTCAGATTATGAAGTTTACCTCACCAACGGCAACTGAGAAAATTATTATGTCGAGGTACTTTAGTAAATCGCAGATCAAAGAAGAAATGTTGATGCGTAAGATGTCGGCATTAAGTATAAATGGACCGGTTTGGAGAAAAATTGTCAAATTATTTGTTGGCTGTGGCTGGTTGTTGTTGAACGGAAGAAAGTACAAGGTTTAAGATGGATTTGAAGAAGAAGGTTGTACTCTTTACACCGGAATTTCCTCCCTTTCGCGACTCCGGAGGCATTGGAAATCATGCACTTAACTTAGCAAAACAATTAACGGCGCAAGGCCACGCAGTTACGGTTGTAACCGAAACTCGCCACCTAAAAGAAAATCCTTATTCCAACTCTGGCATGCGGGTTGTTTTTGTTCCAAGAAAATCGAACATTGTTTTTACCATTATTGGCCGACTCAATAAGCTGCTCAGTGTATCAAAAAAAAATGATTTGGTGATTTGTTCCGGCAAGTTCCCACTGTGGACAGCACCCATTCTTCGATTTCGTTTTTCAAAAAAAAAGTACATAGCCATTTTGCATGGTACCGAATTAGATGCTCGAAATCCAGTCAAAAAATGGTATACCAATTATTGTCTTACTCTTTTCGATAAATTAGTATCTGTTTCTGGCTATACCGCTCAATTTATTCCAAAAAAATTATTAGATAAAGTAACAATCATACCCAACGGCGTTGATTTAGAGGTAGATAAGACACATCAGCTCATTCAAGACAAAATCTTAACCGTTGGATCAACCAGCCAACGAAAAGGGCAGTTGAATGTGGTTCACGCACTTCCATCCTTGCTAAAGTCATATCCTAACGCACATTACTACATGATTGGATTGGAAGGGTATAAGGAGAAAATTGCGTCCAAAGCCGAATTGCTGTACATTCCCGATCATTGCCACCTGCTTGGTAAGTTGAGCGATGCAGAAATGTACGAACAATATCGTCAAACTGAAGTATATATGCTTCTTTCCGAACACACATCAGACGGAGACTTTGAAGGCTTTGGCATTTCGGTGCTCGAAGCCAATTACTTTGGGGTTCCGGCCATTGGTTCAAAAAATTCTGGAATTGAAGATGCCATTGAAGATGGTAAGACGGGAATTTTAGTCGACCCGCATCAACCCGAACAAATTTTGTTAGCTTATAAAACTATTAAAGAAAACTACAACTTCTTTTCAGAAAATGCCTTGAACTGGGCCGAGAAGCATCATTGGTGCAAAATTGTAAATCGGTATCAAGAAGTGATCGAATCGCTTTATTCAAGATAATAATATGAGTTATTTTGTTGGAATATCTTCCCTTGATTGTGACTCAACCGTCTCGATAATAAAAGATGGCAAAATTGTGTATTCCGCTCAAGAAGAGCGATTTAGCCGAATAAAACAACAAAGCGGTTTCCCATACAAAGCCATACAGAACGGCTTTGATTACTTAAAAATAACGGTTGCTGATGTTGCCAGTATTTCACATGGATGGTTTACTCCAGATGAAGAAATCAAAATGTACAAAAAGAGCGGGCACTCGGTGTTGAAATCGACCGGTTGGACCAAACGCCCTTTTCTTCCTACGCTGTTAAACCAACTAAACTTTAGACGCAGAGCTCAATATAAAAATCCTCAAACCTTTATAAGGTCTGAAAGAGATCTACAAAAAGGTTTGACGGATATAGGATACGAGAAGCCCGTGGCACGATTTCATCATCAAGATTGTCACGCCGCATCTGCATACTACACCTCTGGCCACGATCGAACACTTATTTTTACCCTGGATGGATACGGTTCGGGTTCTTGTGGCGGTGTATTTATTGGAGAAAACATGGAAGTAAAACCTTTGCACTATGTGAAGAGTCCTCAATCGCTTGGGAACATGTATGCACGGGTAACAAAGGCCTTGGGTTTTACTCCCAACAGACATGAGGGTAAGGTTCTTGGTTTAGCGGCCTATGGCAACGCAGATGCACATTACGAGGAAATCATGCAAGACTTTGAGCTAACACCGGATGGATATACCTATCACAACTCATTAAATCCGTGGATCTATAGAAAGATGTTTGAAACAGGTAAACGGGAAGATTTGGCTGCCTCATTTCAAAAAGTTTTAGAAACGGTTGTGGTTCACTTGGTTAAGCTATATGTTCAGAAAACGGGAGTTAGCAAAGTGTGCTTAGCCGGTGGAGTTGCCGCTAATGTTAAAATGAATCAACGAGTTTTAGAAATTGATGATGTGTCTGAGCTTTATATTCACCCCGGAATGTCGGACGTTGGCTTAGGAACGGGCTCTGCCTTTTTAGATGCAGCCACTCATTACACCATAACACCCTATACGCTTACCGATGTTTACTTGGGTCCTAGCTTCAGCCAAAAAGAAGTTCAACACGCCATTGATCAATTTGATTTTGACTATGAACAGCAGTCCAACATCGAAGAGCGAATTGCAGAATTGCTCGCCGAAGGCAAGGTTGTAGGAAGATTTATAGGTAGAATGGAATACGGCCCTCGAGCCTTGTGCAATCGAAGCATCTATGCTTCTGCACAAGATCCTGATATTAACTCATGGCTGAACGAGCGATTAAATCGAACGGAATTCATGCCCTT
Organism: Bacteroidia bacterium; assembly: GCA_047614125.1. Lineage (GTDB taxonomy): Bacteria > Bacteroidota > Bacteroidia > NS11-12g > UBA9320 > JBLHHI01. The sequence continues at coordinate 48,494 of JBLHHI010000002.1, forward strand.
TGCCCCAGTTACCTTACAAAGCGAAGCGAATAACATGTACCATAACATCGATAAGGCTCAATACACCTCGCAATTCATGACAACAACTTTAGATTGTACGGATGACATGAAGAAAATTTCTCCAGCGGCTGTGCACGTTGATGGCACAGCGCGACCACAATTGATAAATGCTACCAACAACCCGAGTGCACATAAAGTATTAACGCATTATTTCAAATTAACCGGTATTCCCAATATTATAAATACCAGCTACAACATGCACGAAGAACCCATAATATGCACACCATACGATGCACTAAAAGCATTTGGCGAGGGACGATTGGAGTATTTAGCCTTGGATGATTTCTTGTTAAAATCAAAAGATATTTGAAAAAGAACTACTTCAGACTGCGCAAATGGACTGGATTGGACCGGCTTTCTGAACTAGGGCTGGCGAACTGTTTACCCTTTGTTTTGTGTTATCATGAGGTAGATCAAAAACAGCTGAAAAAACAAATCGAATATTTAAATCAGAACATAAGGGCCGTTCATATCGGTGAGATTTTGTCGGCAGCCAAAGGCACGTATGCGGTAACTGTGGATGATTGCATCCATAAAGACGTGACAGATTCCGCTTCGGTTTTTATTGAAAATCAAACTTCAGCATCGTACTACCTGCCTTATGATTATACAGATGGAAAATCTACCCTTTGGCATATTAAGCTTCTACAGCTTTGCAATCATTTAACTTCAATGGAAGTAGACTCGGTGATTTACGTGATGCAAACAAAAAAACAAAAACGGAAGGCATTTGATCGGTTAAATCAAGTTTTTTATAACTCTGGAATGCAACCGCAAGATTTGCAAAAAAAAATCAAAAATCTTGCCATTGAGCATAATTATACTATGGATTTGATTACTCCGGATGAGATGGTAATCAGTAGGGATCAAATCCGAACTCTATCATCCAATCCGCTCTTAAACTTCGAGTCACACACGTTGTCACACCCCTTCCTTCATAGATGTACTGAACAAGAAATAGCTCGAGAATTGGAAGGTTCTAAAACAAAAATTGAAGCACTCACACAGCAAAGTGTTCGTTCGTTGAGTTATCCATATGGCTCGCTTGATATAATTGGTAATAAAGCTCCACAAATCGCTACTAAGTTTTATTCAAACGCAGTGACACTTGTTGGAGGGGTGATCACCAATCGCACTATGCCATTTTTAATACCAAGAATTGCCATTTACCCAAAAGATGATTTGAATGTGTTTAAATCCAAAATATTTCATTATCAAAACCTTGCAAGAGCCAATGCCCTTTTCGGAAGATAATTTCCAATCAAAACATGGTAACTAAATTGCTCATTATTTCTCATACTCCACATTATTTAGAAAACGATGTGGCGGTTGGTTGGGGCCCTACAATTAATGAGATTAATTTTCTTTCCAATACGTTTACATCAATTACCCATGTTGCCTGTTTATTTAAAAACGTTGACGCGGCGGCTGGCAGCGTTGCCTATGTTACATCAAATGTGACCTTTAAAGCCATCCCCCCTTTTGGTGGAGAAAAAATAGTTGACAAACTTCGAATCTTTACCCTACTGCCAAAGATTCTTCGGGTCATTAACAAAGAATTAAAAACGGCAACCCATGTACAAGTTCGTTTGCCAATGGGCCTTGGCAACCTCCTACTTCCCTACTTAACCTTCAAGAAGCGACGCTTCTTACTTTGGTTTAAATATGCTGGAAATTGGGATTACCCCAACGCTCCTTTGGGGTATCGCTTTCAAAAATGGTGGCTAAGCAATAACCTTTGTCGAGCTAAAGTTACTTTAAACGGGTTTTGGGAAAAGCAGCCGGAGCATTGCTACAGCTTTGAAAATCCAAGCTTGACAGACCTAGACATACAGAATGGAAAGAAGAATCTAGAAATGCTAGATTTCCAGCCACCGTATCGTTTCATTTTTGTTGGAAGGCTAATTCCATCAAAGGGCGTAGATCGAATCATTGAAGCCCTCAAAACTGTTGATTTACAACATGTTGCTCAGATTACCTTCGTAGGAAACGGACCGGATGCAAATCGATATAAGGAAGAAACATCTTTTTTGAAAGACAAAGTGAATTTTCCGGGATTTTTGCACAAAGATGCGATTCACGCATTACTGCGTAAAAGTCACTTTCTTTTGCTCCCTTCAGATTCTGAAGGCTTTCCGAAAGTAGTAACCGAGGCGGCGTGCTATGGCTGTTTATCTCTTGTAACATCAGTTTCTGCCATTCCGCATTATGTAAAACACCAGATAAATGGCTTTCTATGGGATATGAACAACGGAGCAAATTTTGGCACACTCATCAATCTGGCTATGCAATCGGATTCGAAAGACTTAAAAGAAATGTCTCAAAACGCGCATACTATGAGTACGTCGTTTACTTTTGAAAATTACCATCGCAAGCTGGAGGAAGAAATCTTTGCGAATAACACAATAAAATAGAAAATTGTTAAGGGATTATTTATATCAAAAATTTGAATATCTGATTGTTTTTCACGCAATCTTAGGAGGTTTGATCTTTTTATTTCCGGTATTAGGTACGGTGTATTCCATTCTTATTTTCTTTGTGTTTCTTGGCTTGATTCTGAACTCACCCAAGCCCGTTGCGCATCATTATGCGGGATATTTGGTTGCGGCGGAAATTCTCTTCAGGGTTTCGCGTTCAAGTATATTCTACGAATTCGGAAAATACTCGTGCATAGTCGTGCTTTTGGCCGGAGTCATTAAAAGTAAAATTTACAAACGTAAAAATTTCACCTTCATTTTCATACTATTTCTATTCGTTCCTTCACTGTTGATCAGCGATTTGTCAACCTTTTCGAGGCATTTAGATCAAATTTCTTTCTACTTTTCTGGAATTTTGTTGTTGATTATTTCGGTTGCTTACTTTAGAAGCATAGCACTGGAACCTAGGGATTTTCAGACCCTGTTGCGCTTTATGATCTTACCTTATATATCTACAGTGGTGTACTTATTCTTAAGTTCAAGCAGCATTATTGATATGGAGTTTACCTTGGGGGCCTCCGCGGAAGCTTCGGGTGGGTTTGGGCCAAATCAGGTGAGTACCTCACTTGGTTTGGGTGCAATTGTTGCCTTTCTTCTTTTTCGAGATAAAATCACGATCTTTAATTCCAAAAACTTCATTTTAATCATCATAGCGCTCATCGCCTTACGTGGATTAATAACTTTTTCTAGGGGTGGGATGTTGGGTGCCGTTGGAGCTTTTGCGCTGGTTTTGTTCATGGGAAGATCTTTTACCCGAAAAAGGAAAAGCCAAATCAAAATACTCCCGGCCATTCTATTTGTTACTGTTCTTGGAGCCATTACCTATTATGTGAATGACCAAACGGGTGGCTTGTTGAGTCTCCGCTATCAAGGCGAAACCGTGGATCACTTCTACTACGGCACAAATAAAGGCCCTAATATGTTTACAGGTCGGGATATAATATGGCAGCAGGAATGGGATATTTTCCTCGATAACCCAATATTGGGAGCCGGAGTCGGCATGAGCAGTTTCATTCGGTCAACGGATGGGTTTTCATCCGCTTCGCATACTGAGTATTCTCGGCTCATTGCAGAACATGGAATGGTTGGTTTGTTAATGAATTTTTTGCTGATTATGCTTCCAGTTAGTCGTTATCTGTATTTCAGGAAAAGAAAATATCGGTCAGACTTACTGGTTGCCTTTGCCTTTTTAGCCTTGTTTACAATGGGCCATAGTGCCATGAGATTGTCGATACCCGGCTTTCTATTTGGACTCTCTCAAGTCGTTTTTCTCCCAACAGTTGCTGCTTCCATTGAACCAGAGCCTAGCGAATCTTCAGAACAAGTGCCAATAACAACCTAACCAAATGACCAATTCTGCTGTAATAGCTGGTAACTTCTTTGTAGGAAAAAATAATGTTTTGACCCAAGGTCAAATATTGGCAGAAGCGTTAGCAAAAAAAGGGGTTCAAGTATATGTGGTGTCTAAGGTTAAACGTAAAATTTTAAGATTATGTGATTTCTTTTTCAAGATCGTCTTATATCGTTTTAAAACAAAGACCATTGTTGTACAGATGTACAGCGGGCCAAGTTTAATTCAACAATATGTGGTGATTCTTTGTTCAAGAATGCTAAATTACAGAGTTTCCGCAACCTTACACGGAGGTGCTTTTCCTCAAAGGATGAACATACATCCAAAACGATATCGATTCATTTTAGGCCTTTGCCATGAACTTACCGTGCCCTCTGGATTTATTCAAGACTTTCTTAAAGGTCATCAATTAAGTGCTCAGGTGATTCCGAACATAATAAACCTTTCAGATTATCCATTTAAAGCAAATGAAAGTCAAAAATCGAGACAGATCTGGTGGATGCGAGCATATCATGACATTTACAATCCAGCCTTGGCTGTGGACGTTTTAGAGGCTTTAAACAAATCGAGTGATGTGAAATTCAAAATGGTAATGTGCGGTCCGGACTTAGGGGAATATAACGCAATTAGTAAACGCATTGAAGCCAAAAAATTAACCAGTTTCATTTCACAATTACAACGAATCGAATTGGATCAAAAAATTAAGCTTGCAGAAGCAAGCGACCTGTATTTATGCACAAATCGTATTGACAATGCTCCGGTATCCTTAGTGGAAATGATGGCGCTTGGTTTGCCTGTAATCTCAACCAAGGTAGGTGGGATTCCATTTTTAGTACAACACAAAGTATCGGCTATGTTGGCCATAGAATCAGCTGAAGAATTGGCGAATTGTATTTTAGAGCTTTACGCCAATGAGGAGCTCTGGGAAAATTTGAGAACGAATGGCTTGCTGATTGCACAAAAACACGATGAGGAACAAGTGGTTGAACAATGGTTAAACCTTTTTTCAGCTCAATAAATGAGTGGATTGTCTAAGCTTTACGGGAAACTGCCGGTTTGGATTCAAAACCTGGGTATATCAGCATACGGCCTCTATTGGAAACACCGAAGATTTGGTGGAACTTTTAAGAAACAATGTAAAGATTGCACACAGCGTGAAACATTTAGTCATCAAGAATGGCGGTCTTATCAGACAACAGAATTGCAAAAAATGCTCAAACACGCCTTTGAACACGTACCATTTTACAGCAATTCACTAACCGCTGCAGGATACTCGCTTGATAAACTTTCATCTTTGAAATTAAACGAGATCGCAAAACTTCCTTATCTTGAAAAACATGATCTTAGAAAATATGGTAAAACAACCCTACTTGCCGATAATCTAGATAAAAATGGTTCGTTTTATTCGAGCAGCGGAAGTTCCGGAACACCTACGCAAATCTATTATTCAAAAACCATGCATCGAGCTTGGTCTGCTATTTTCGAGGCACGCATTCGCTTTTGGGCTGGGATTACAAGATTTTCAAGTCGAGGAACCATTGGAGGTAGAAGGGTTGTAGAAGAAGGGCCGAGTTCCGGTCCATTTTATCGATTTAACTTGGTTGAAAAACAAGCGTACTTCTCGGCATACCATATTGCACCTCAGAACATTCCAGATTATATAGAAGGCATAAAAAAGCACGAGCTTAGCTACATGACTGGCTACGCCATGAGTAACTTCATCCTGGCCCGCTTTATTGAAGATGCGGGGTTAAAGGCTCCCAGATTGAAAGCTGTTATCACTTCAAGTGAAAAACTCACAACCGAAATGCGCGATACTTTCAAACGTGTATATGAATGTAAGACCTATGATTCTTATAGCGGTGTTGAAGCATGTGGCCTTATTTCGGAGTGTGAACACGGTAGGTTGCATGTTTCTCCAGATGCTGGAATAATTGAAATTATTAAAGATAACGGAAAAAGTGCGCAACCTGGTGAATCGGGTGAAGCTATCTGTACCGGAATTCTCAACTTCGATCAACCGTTGATCAGATACCGAATTGGCGATTTTGTAAGACTCGCTAAAGATCAGACATGTCCCTGCGCTCGAAACATGCCCATTATTGATGAAATTATAGGGAGAACCGAAGACATCGTTACTGGACCTGATGGAAGGCAGATGGTTCGATTTCATAACATTTTCACCAACCTAGATTCGATTATAGAAGGTCAGATAATTCAAGAAACAGCCTCCGATTTTGAAGTGAAGGTCGTTACATCCGGAGAGTTGACTGAAGCAGTTAGCGCGGAACTCACTAATAGAATGAAATCACAACTTGGGGATGTTTCCATTAAAATTGTTCCTGTTGAACTCATTCCGCGCAACATAAATGGGAAATTTAAAGCCGTTATTTCACATCTAAACAAAAAGAATTAAAGACACAAACTGCCTTGAAATGAAAAATATTATTACCGTAGTTGGAGCTCGACCACAGTTTGTTAAAGCTGCCGCGCTGTCTCGTGAGTTTAAAAAGCATTCGAGCATTGAGGAACTGATTATACACACTGGCCAACATTTTGATAAAAATATGTCCGAGGTGTTTTTTGAAGAAATGGACATTCCAAAGCCCGCCTTTCAGCTCGCCGTAAACAACGCCACCCATGGCGCCATGACGGGTAGAATGCTCATCGAAATTGAACACGTATTGCTGGATCAAAAACCAGATGTTGTTTTGGTGTACGGCGACACGAATTCAACGCTTGCAGGAGCATTAGCTGCGCGAAAATTACACATTCCTTTAGCCCACGTTGAAGCCGGATTACGCAGCTTTAACATGGCCATGCCCGAAGAAGTAAATCGCATCCTAACCGACCGGATAAGCAACCTTTTGTTTTGCCCAACGGATCATGCCGTGAATAACTTGAAAAAAGAAGGCTTTGCAGACTTTGACTCTCAAATTGTAAAATCGGGTGATGTGATGGAAGATGCGGTTCAATTCTATAAACAGAAAGCCTTATCAACTTCTCAGGTCTTAGCCAAAAATGGTCTGAAAGAGAACGATTATATATTAGGAACCATTCATCGAGCTGAAAATACCGACGATCAAAACCGATTGTTGGGCATATTAAACGCCTTTGAAGAAATGACTTCAGAACTGCCTGTGGTAATTCCAATACACCCAAGAACTCGAAAAATATTAGAGGGTTTGGGAAAAAACTGGAACATTCAATTCATTGACCCTGTGGGTTATTTCGACATGTTGGCACTCTTGAATCATTGCTCCATTGTGGTAACCGACAGCGGTGGACTTCAAAAAGAAGCCTTTTTTATGCGGAAGTTTTGTGTTACTACCCGAGATCAAACCGAATGGCTTGAATTGGTTGAAGAAGGATACAACTTTGTAGCAGGAGCTGATACTGACATAATTACAAATAATATTAAACGTTGCTTACAAAGCAAGTATCCATCTATTCAAAACTTATACGGCAATGGCCAAGCTTCCAGCATCATTTGCAACACCTTGTTAGCGCAATGAGAATTACCATCTTAACACAATACTTCCCGCCCGAGACAGGTGCTCCGCAAAACCGACTCTTTTCGTTGGCTGGACATCTGCAAGCTGAAGGCAACGAAGTTCATGTGCTCACTGCAATGCCCAACTATCCTCAAATGATCATTGCAGAAGGATATAAGGGCGCATTTTATCGAACGGAAATATTAGACAACATCCAAGTTACTCGTTCGTGGATTTATGTAACAACGAGCAAGAGCATTTTACCGCGCTTATTAAATTACTTCTCTTTTGTAATTTCGTCATTCTTTGCTGGGTTATTTGCTCGGCGAAAAGCCGATCTCATCATCTGTGAATCTCCACCGCTCTTTCTTGGAATAACAGCAGTGGCATTAAAATGGATAAAACGATCTAAGTTGGTGATGAACATTTCAGACCTTTGGCCCGAAAGTGCGGAAAAACTAGGTTTGGTAAAGAATAAAATGATGTTGGACCTCTCCTATTCGCTTGAGGCGTGGCTGTATCGAAAATCTGCTCTCGTTTCTTGTCAAACAAAAGGAATTGCATCCAATATAACCCATCGATTCCCAACCATTAAAACGCATTGGCTTCCAAACGGCATTGACTTCAACCAATTTAATTTGAACGCTTCCGGAGTCCCCTTTCGAGAAAAACTTAAACTTAAAAAAAGTGATTTCGTGCTCTTATATGCAGGAATTATTGGGCACGCGCAAGGATTAGAAGTAATTCTACATGCGGCTTCGAAGTTAAAAATACACCACAACATTCATTTCGTACTCGTTGGAGATGGACCCGTAAAACCCGCACTTGAACAGCTAAATAGCCATTTGAGGCTTAGCAACGTGCACTTTGTGGGCAATGTTCCAAGAGATCAGATGAGTGAAGTAGTTGCAGCATGCGATGCATACATTGTGCCGTTGAAAAAGAGTGACCTTTTTTTAGGGGCTGTGCCATCCAAACTTTTTGAACCATTGGCTTTGCAAAAACCCATTTTGCTAGGGGTTGATGGCGAGGCACGCGAACTTTTCATAGAAGCAGCCAAAGCAGGCCTATTCTTTGAGCCAGAAAATTTTGAAGAACTTTCAAAGCAAATTACCGTCCTCTTCAACAATGAAGATCTCCGAAAAGAAATGGGAAAGAGCGGACTAGATTTCATATCCAAAAAGTTCAATCGAGAAACGATTGCCCTAGATTTCAACAGTAAACTCATAGAATTGTGCTCCATTGAAAAATAATCGACAACTTTTAAGTCATATTATCGAATGGGACGTGGCCAATTGGTCAGAATCCATAAAGTTTTGGGAGCAACACGTACCAAATCCATCCAATCCAAGCCAAGCTAAAGTTTTAGCCCTTGGTGAGCGAAACGGCGGCTTAAGTTTATGGCTTGGTTTAAAAGGGTATAACGTTGTATGCTCTGATTACGAGGGAGTTACTCAAGAGTGTAAAGAAATGCATGCCAAATATGGCGTTGAAAATTTAATGACGTATCAAAACATTGACATTTACGACATACCCTTTGAGGACAATACCTTCGATTTAGTGATTTGTAAATCTGTGATTGGTGGATTGAAGCTTAGCCACCACGATAAAACAACGCGAACCTTAAACAACCAACAATTGGCTGTTAACGAGATAAAGCGAGTTTTGAAACCCGAAGCAGCTTTTTTTGGTGCCGAAAATATGCGCGGTTCACGCCTCCTGCATCAAATGAGAACCCGATACAAAAAAGGAAACATCGGATGGCGCCACTTTAAAGTTGACGAGTTGAAAGGCCTTTTTAACGACTATTCAACCAAAAGCTTTGCTTTCTTTGGTTTAGCGCCTGGTTTAACTAATAACACCTTGATTAATAAGTGCATCTACTTATTTAATAAGGTCTTAGACAAGATCACACCAAAATCGTTGAAATACATAGCGTTTATAATTGCCAAAAAATGAAAATGAACATTCCATTCTCTCCCCCTTACATCGACGCATCTGTTGAAGCCGAAGTACTCGATTCACTGCGATCTGGTTGGATAACCAGTGGCCCTAAGGTTCAGGCCCTAGAAAGAGCTGTTGAAGCCTATATGGGCATTGATGCTTGTGCCTGCGTTAACAGCTGGACATCGGGCGCCATAATGATGTTGCGATGGTTTGGTATTGGAGCCGGTGACGAAGTAATTGTACCCGCTTACACGTACGCTGCTACTGCGTTGGCGGTATTACATGCTGGGGCAACGCCAGTTATGGTGGATGTTACCGAAGATTTCATCATGGATCCTTCTAAGGTAGAAGCGGCAATAACAGGTAAAACAAAGGCCATCTTACCGGTGGATATTGGAGGTTGGCCAGCTGATTATGAGGCGATTCGTGCACTTTGTGAGTCAAACAGCGCAAAATTTGTAGCCCGCACCGAAATTCAAAAAAAGCTTGGAAGAATATTAATTATTTCGGATGCGGCACATTCATTTGGGGCCATTACCAACGGGCAAAAGTTTAACCCATTTGCCGACGTCGTAATCTATTCTTTCCATGCCGTTAAGAACTTAACCACCGCTGAAGGTGGAGCAATTTGTTTGAATTTGCCAGCTCCCTTTAATAATATCGAATTGAAACCACTGATTAAACGTTACGCACTAAACGGCCAAACCAAAGATGCATTGGCTAAATCACAAGCTGGAAGTTGGCGGTACGATATTGTTGAACTTGGCTTTAAATACAATATGCCAGACGTTTGTGCAGCCATTGGACTGGCTCAAATTGGCAATTACGATGAACTCCTGCAGAAGCGAGCAGCTGTTTTTAAACATTATCAAACTTGCTTTAAATTACACGAATGGGCAATTCCCCCAGCCTATAAAAATGAGACTAAAGAGAGTTCGTATCATTTGTACATGTTGCGAATAAAAGACATTACTGAAGATCAGCGAGATGCTATCATTTCCACCATCTCGGCAAACGGTGTTTCAGTAAATGTTCACTTTATCCCAATGCCTATGCTAACCCTATTTAAATCAATGGGTTACCGTATTAATGATTATCCGTCAACCTATCAAAACTACGCTTGCGAAATTTCACTTCCCATCTATCCTCAACTCACGGAAGTAGAACTTGAATATATTTGCAAAACCGTAATTGAAGCAGTCAAAAAAATTACTAAATAATTGACTT
>JBLHHI010000003.1:0-57130 GCA_047614125.1 Bacteroidia bacterium
AACAAAGATGACACTTGATGTCGACTTATTTTCTGGGTAAATCCTACTTCAAGCACGTATTTACTGGGGTGTAGAGACATTTTGGTCATTTATTGAAAACTTTCGGATGCTAGTGATGCTATTCAAAGATTGTTTAGCTTAACCAGTGAATGAATCGTGCGTTAATAATTAAAAAATGTAATTTCGAAGCCAATTAACGAAAATGTAGAATATGTCATATTTCTTTACCTCCGAATCCGTATCCGAAGGACATCCAGACAAGGTAGCAGATCAGATATCTGATGCTCTAATTGACCACTTTTTGGCCTTTGATCCAGATTCGAAAGTTGCCTGTGAAACACTGGTTACCACGGGGCAAGTTGTTTTGGCGGGTGAAGTAAAGTCAACTACCTATCTCGACGTTCAAAAAATTGCACGAGACGTGATCAACAAGATTGGGTACACCAAGAGCGAATACATGTTTGAAGGCAATTCATGTGGTATTTTTTCGGCCATTCACGAGCAAAGTGCCGATATTAATCGGGGAGTTGATCGAGAAGATAAGATGATGCAAGGTGCTGGAGATCAGGGTATGATGTTTGGCTATGCAACCAACGAAACCGACAACTACATGCCCTTGGCCTTGGATTTGTCGCACAAAATCTTACAAGAACTTGCCGCATTTAGAAGAGAAGAAAAACAAATTGGTTATTTAAGACCCGATTCTAAATCTCAGGTTACCATTGAATACGACGACAATCACAAACCCGTTCGCATCGAAGCCATCGTAATTTCTACTCAACACGACGATTTTGATGAAGAAACCGCTATGTTGGCCAAGATACGGGAAGATATGATCAACATCGTAATCCCAAAGGTTAAAGCCGGACTTGCGCCAGCCATTCAAGCCTTATTTGGTTCAGACATTAAATACCACATCAATCCAACCGGTAAGTTTGTTATTGGAGGACCACATGGAGACACCGGATTAACGGGTCGTAAAATTATTGTGGATACCTACGGCGGTAAAGGCGGTCATGGTGGAGGAGCATTTTCTGGTAAAGATCCAAGTAAGGTAGATCGTTCAGCAGCCTACGCTACGCGTCACATTGCTAAAAACATGGTTGCCGCAGGTTTAGCTGATCAGGTTTTGGTTCAGGTTTCTTACGCAATTGGTGTGGTTGAACCTATGGCCATCTTTGTTGATACCTACGGTTCGGCTAAGATTAACATGAAAGATGGTGCCATTGCCGATAAAATTAAAGGAATTTTTGATATGCGTCCGGCTGCAATTGAACAACGACTTTCATTGCGAACTCCTATTTACCTCGAAACAGCAGCTTACGGCCACATGGGACGGGTAAACGAAAAAGTGATGAAACGCTTTGAATCTCCGGACGGAAGTACGGTTGAACTGGAAGTTGAATTATTTCCATGGGAACGACTCGACTTTGTAGAAGTGTTGAAAGATGCATTTGCGCTTTAAGTGGTTACCCTGCTAAAATTTCTAACTTCGTACTCTAAATACTCATAACTATGTGTGGAATTGTTGCGTATACCGGTCCAAATCAGGCGTATGACTTTTTAATCAAAGGCCTTCAACGACTGGAGTACAGAGGCTATGATAGTGCGGGCATTGCCATCCTAAACAGCGATCTTAAAGTTTTAAAACAAAAGGGTAAAGTATCTGATCTAGAAGAACTTGCACAGAAAAGCGATGTAGAAGGGACGGTTGGAATTGGTCATACACGTTGGGCAACTCACGGCGAACCAAATCAGATTAACGCCCATCCTCACCTTTCTCAATCGGGAGATATAGCGGTAATTCACAACGGAATTATTGAAAACTATTCAACCATAAAAGAAGCGCTTACCTTGCGCGGTCATACTTTTAAAAGTGAGACGGATACAGAAGTTTTGATCCACCTCATTGAAGACATCCTGCTTCATGAAAAAGTGGAGCTATTTGAAGCCGTACGATTGGCTTTAAACCAAGTAATTGGGGCATACGCCATTGTTATTTTAAGCAAAAATCACCCGGGTACGCTTATTGGGGCTCGAAAAGGCAGCCCAATGGTAGTTGGTATTGGTTCCAATAAAGGAGAGTACTACATGGCCAGCGATGCCACTCCAATTGTAGAATATACCCGAGACGTCATCTACTTAGAAGACAACGAGATTGCTCACATCGAAAACGGGAAACTCAGTGTTAAAACCATCCAAAACGTAATTAAAACACCATACATCCACAAGTTGGAAATGACCCTGGACGCTATTGAAAAGGGTGGGTATGATCACTTCATGCTCAAAGAAATTTACGAGCAGCCCAAGTCGATCTACGACAGCATGCGAGGTCGGTTTAATCCGATTGATTTAACCTTTGCCATGCGAAGCTTGTCGGAATACGATTCCAAAATTAAAAACCTCAGGCGCGTTATTATCATTGGATGTGGAACCAGTTGGCATGCCGGTTTGGTTGGAGAATACCTGATTGAAGAGTTTGCCCGACTTCCGGTAGAAGTTGAGTACGCATCGGAGTTTCGATATCGAGATCCGGTAATAAATGAAGATGATTTGGTAATTGCCATCAGTCAATCTGGAGAAACGGCCGATACGTTAGCCGCTCTTGAAATGGCAAAGGAAAAAGGAGCAACCATTTACGGTATTTGTAATGTGGTTGGATCATCCATTCCGCGTATTACCGATGCAGGAGCATACACACATGCTGGGCCGGAAATTGGGGTGGCTTCCACCAAAGCATTTACTGCACAAGTTACTGTACTAACATTAATCGCACTCGGAATTGCCGAAATTCGAGGTAAGATCAGCAGCGCGCGTTTGCGACAAATGTTTGCAGAGTTGGAGCAAATTCCATCAAAAGTTCAACACGTGCTCGACCATTGCGGGGAGAAGGTTCTCGAAATTTCTGAGAAATTTAAAGATTCCAATAATTTCTTGTACTTAGGAAGAGGCTACAATTTTCCGGTGGCCTTAGAAGGCGCGCTGAAATTGAAAGAGATCTCGTACATACATGCTGAAGGATATCCTGCGGCTGAAATGAAACACGGCCCTATTGCCTTAATTGATGCCAATATGCCGGTGGTAGTAATTGCACCTAAAAGGGGATATTACGAAAAGGTATTATCTAATATTCAGGAAGTTAAGGCTCGAAAAGGAATCATCATTGCCATTGTTACCGAAGGAGATACGAAGGTTAAGGATTTAGCGGATCACTACATCGAGATTCCGGACACCGAAGATTGCTTGGTTCCGATATTGGCAACCATTCCATTACAACTCTTATCGTATCACATTGCCGTAATGCGTGGGTGTAATGTTGATCAACCCAGAAATTTGGCGAAATCAGTTACAGTAGAATAGCTGTTTTACATCTTGCACATTATCATGTATTTTTGTTTGCATTCAAATAAAAGAGCATGAAAGGCATACTTAGCATAATTATTCTTGGGGTTTTCGCACCCTTTGTTCAGGGGCAAGATTTTGCTGCAGAACTTGCTGGCACCTATGTTGGAATGTATCAATCCAAACAAGAAGCGATAAAAGGAGCCGAACTGGTTATTACCCGAATCGATTCAACCCATGTTAGCGGAATTGCGGCGAATGGAAGTTTGAGCTTTGAAGCGGAGGTTGAAGAATGGGTAACGGGCAGTATTTATCACATTCGAATTAACATACCCGCTGACGATATAAAGTACAACGGCACCTTTTCGCCAACAACTGGAAAAATCAGTGTAGTTTACAACAATTCTGGGGATGCCAGAAATATTCAATCCTTTGTTGGAGAACGAGTTGTAGAATCTCCGGCGAAGAACAAGAAAAAGAAGGATTAGCCTTACTTAGTTAGTAGTTACTTCAACAACTTCTCCATCTCCCCAAAGATCTTCGATTGCGTAATACGCACGGGTTTCTTGTTTGAAAACATGAACAACAACGTTTACATAATCTACCAAAATCCATTCAGCCTCTCTAAACCCCTCCTTACCAAACGGGTTTTCCCCCGTTTTTTTCTTCACCTCTTCCACCACAGATTCGGCTATGGCATTTACTTGCCGATCACTGTCTCCATGGCAGATGATCATGATTTCGGTAACCGCCGAAGTGAGTTTGCGCAAATCTATTTTGGTTATGTTGTGAGCTTTCTTCTCCAACATTCCCAATATTACGGATTCTGCTAGCATCTCTGTGCTAACTTGTTTCTTCGGCATATGCGAATCTTTGCTAATTTTGGCGGCAAAAGTCGGGATATTTTGCAGATATTTAACCCACAAACACTCTTTATTGGTCAGAGTGGTGTTTTTTTTAAGGAAGTTGATTCCACCAACTCCTATTTAAAAGAAGAAACCACAGAAGCCATTCTACCGGAAGGCTTCTATGTACGCACTGATTTTCAACGAAATGGCCGTGGTCAAGGCCGCAATGTCTGGAACTCCGAACGGGGGGTTAACCTATTGATGAGCTTTGTTCTTCGTCCCGATTTTTTAGCCCCACAACACAGGCATGGCATAGCTATGATGGTTGCATTGGCCATTCGAGCACTGATTCAGCAAGCTCTTCCAACCAAAGAAGTGCGAGTTAAATGGCCAAATGATATCTTTGTAGGAAATAAAAAAATTGCTGGGGTGCTCATCGAAAACATGACTACCCATAAAAAACTTACCAGCATAGTTGGTATTGGCATCAATGTTCTTCAAAAAGAATTCCCTCAAAACATTCATATCCCTACCTCTTTGTTTTTAGAAAAAGAAAAAATATGGTCGGTACAAACACAAGCTGAAGATTTGTGCTGGTGGTTGGAAAAGTACTACCTCTTACTTCGACAAGATGGTGGGATGAAACGAATTCAAAACTTATACGTATCACAGCTGTATCGATATAACGAATGTGTAAAAATTGAAGGCAGCCATACGGAATACTTGGTTAAAGGCGTGGATGATTTGGGCCGGTTAATTTTGCAAAACCAAGACGCGGTAATACATGTTCTACACAACGAAAAGAAAATAATTTGGAGTTAGTCATCGATATAGGTAATACATGGGCAAAGGCAGCGGTGTTTATTAACAACGGCATTCACTTGGTGGTACATCATCAAGATGCCACCAAAGGACTTCACAGCCAACTCAAAGATTTTTCGTTCGAACGAATAATAATTAGTTCCACTCGAGGAGATACTGGCAATTGTGAGTTGTATTGGTCGAAAGTAGCTCAAACGCTGATCTTAACCCACAAAACCGCACTTCCTATTAAAAATGAATACGGCACCCCAGAAACCTTGGGCAAAGATCGCCTTGCCGCAGTTATTGGGGGTAGATTTCTCTATAGTGAAGGAGCGGTCTTGGCCATTGATGCCGGAACCTGTATTACCTACGATCTTCTCACGGCTGATGATCGCTACCTCGGTGGGAACATTAGTCCGGGTGCAACCATGCGATTTAAGGCCTTAAACAACTTTACTGGGGCGCTTCCGTTGGTAAATGTATACGAAGTTGATGATTTGATTGGAAGTACTACCAATCAAGCCATTGCAACGGGGGTTATTAACGGACTAAGCCGAGAAATTAACCAGACCATAACAGATTATGAAGACCAATTTAAACCTCTCAATGTTATCTTATGCGGTGGCGAAGCAAAGTATTTTGTCAATCGCATCAAAAAGGAGATATTCGCAAACCAAAATTTGGTGCTCATCGGATTGCACAAGATTTTATTATTCAATGATTAAAAACAATTTAAGACCTTTCGTGGTAACCATGGTGCTTTGCATCTCGGTATATTCAGCCAACGCTCAACAAGCCATTAATTCACCGTACTCCATAGAAGGAATGGGTAATTTGTCTTCCGGTTTATTTACACATCAAGAAATGATGGGTGGATTAAATCGCGCCTTGGCAGAAGAAGGCAGCTTCAGCTTTAACAATCCAGCTTCACTCAGCCATTTAAAAGTTACTGATCTAGAATTTGGTGCGTACATGTCGGGCATACAGCAATCCACCACCACCCAGAAAAAAGATTTAAAAACCGGCCAGTTTTCGAGCTTGGCATATGCCTTTCCAATTTCATTAAAAAGAAAGGTGAGTTTTGCCGTTGGCTTGCTCCCATATTCCAATACAGGTTACCTCTTTAGCAATTCCAGCACCGAGGATAGTAGCAGTGTAATTACCTTTTACGATGGTTCGGGCGGGATTGATCAATTTAAAGGTGCCGTTGGTTTTGAGCTGAAAAAAGGCATTTCACTTGGATATACTTCAACCTTGCTTTTTGGCAACATCTTTAACACCTTCGATAAACAATACGTTAATAATCGAGATAAATTTAGCTATCGAGATGTGTCAACCACCTATTATAATGGCTTTAAGCACGATTTCGGTGTTCAGTTTTATGGACGATTAAAGCGAAAATTTGATTGGAACTTGGGTCTAACGTATTCACCTTCTACAAATATTACTGCTACCCCAGATCGATTGGTAAGAACCTACAACAGCGCAGGTAATTTCTTCATCGATACCATTTTTGAAAGCGCAGGAATCAAGCAAACGATTGCCATGCCTCAAACCATAGGTGCGGCGTTTACCTTCCAAAAAACGGATCGATGGATGCTCGGAGCAGAATTTTCTTCTACCCAATGGTCTACCTATAAAGGAGTTAACGATGCAGGCGGATTTGCCAATCAAACCATTATGAGTTTTGGGGGCTTTTATCAAGCCATGACCTTGTTGGATTACAGCACGCTGCCAGGAAGAAAAGATCGAAGAAACAA
Organism: Bacteroidia bacterium; assembly: GCA_047614125.1. Taxonomy (GTDB): domain Bacteria; phylum Bacteroidota; class Bacteroidia; order NS11-12g; family UBA9320; genus JBLHHI01. Next base: position 6,755 of record JBLHHI010000003.1, read on the forward strand.
GTATTACAAAGCGCTCCGTTATTACTTTGGAATTCGGATGCAAAACAATTATATGCAGTTTCATGGAACTCAAATTTCGGAAACTGGCATCAATTTTGGGATAGGTTTCCCGATATTAAGAACCTACGATTTAGGGGAGAGCACAAAAATTTTAGTTACCTCTCGCGCTACCGTCGGACTCGAATATATCAATAGAGGGACCACAGATAATAATTTAATTCAAGAACAAATATTCAGACTGAAAGTCGGCGTATCCTTCAACGACAAATGGTTTGTGAAACGAAAATATCAATAGTTATGATTAAGGATAAGAGTAAAATGAAAGACAAGGTGAGGAAGATATTAGGTACGGCCTTAGTAAGCCTATTCATGGTGTTTGTTTCGGGCAGCGCCATTGCTCAAACCGGAAGCGATTGTGCCGGAAAGTTTGGTACCGATAGTATTATGGATCGGAAGAACATTTCAATGTTTAACCAATACATCCAATCAAGAGATTTTGCCGATGCGTACGATTATTGGCAATACCTTTTCAATAACATACCTTGTTACACCCGTCACATTACGTACAACGGACCAATCATTGTTAAATACAAGATGAAGGATCTGAAAGATCAAAACGATTCCATTTATCAAGTGCGTAAAGAAGGTCTCATTGATTCTGTTTTATTGTGCTACGATTACCGAATCAGATTTTGGGGACAACGAGGTTATGTGTTGGGCAAATGGGCAAACGATTTAGCTAAACTTCGTCCAACTGAGCGTCCAGCGGCATTAGAGATGTTTGCAGAAAGTGTTGATTTAGAGGGGAATAAAACTGATGACTTGGTGCCAATGTATTACTTGGATGCTGCCATCGATGAACATAAAAGAGATGGATATACCTTAGATTCTTTGTTTCAATTGTATTTCCAAATGCGAAACATCATTGACTACAATCTTACCAATAACGTTAAACAAAAAAATGATTGGGTAAGAACCGATACCATTGTTGAAAAAATGATGCGCGCGTATCTTACTCCTGAAGCATTGGAACAATTCTATAAACCTAAAATTGAAGCATCTCCAAAAGACGCACAATTGTTGATGAAGGTGCAGGAATTATTGATTCGTTCTGGTGGTGAGAAAACAGATTTTGGATTCGACATTGCTGTTAAAATGTATGCGCTAAACCCTTCTTCTTCGGCAGCGATATCCATTGGCAAAAGCCACTTTGCTCGTGGAGAAACCGACAAGGCTTTCGAATATTTCAAAAAAGGTGCAGCAGATATTGCCGACCCCATCGAAAAAGGCAAGATTTATACCGCCATGGCAAACATCCGATACAAGGCTGGATCTACTAATGAAGCCAAAGCTTTAGCGCAACAAGCGGTAGAAGCAGATCCCAACAATGGAAGTGCTCACTACCTTATAGCCATTGCATATGGAAGCTCGGCTTCTGCGTGTACTGCCGATGGTATTGATGGACGAAGCGTATTTTGGGCGGCCGTTGACAGAGCGGTAAAAGCTAAAACTGTTGACCCGAGTGTAACCGACAAGGCAAACGAATTAATTAATCGATTCTCTGCTCAGTTTGTGACGAAGGAAGATGCCTTCTTTAAAAACTTCACTGCCGCCGAAGGCAGCAGCTTTACCGTACCTTGTTTAGGCGTAACCACAACGGTTCGTTATAAAAAATAAATTCTTAATCAAGATAAATGAAAATCCGATCGATAACATCCGCACTGCTGATTGTTTCGATCGGATTTTTTTATGGCTGCAGAGAGGGTAATAAGGCCGAAATAGAAGCCCTCCAAAAACAAACCGAGTCGATGTCGGTGGAGCGTGCTGAGGATGTGAAAATCCGATATACAGATTCGGCCCGGCTAAAAGCCATCATTTCAACACCGCTAATGATCCGGTTTCCAGAGCGAAAAAACCCATATTCTGAAATGCCCAAAGGTTTGTCGGCCCAGTTTTACAACGACCAAGGAGAACCCAACAGCAGATTATCTGCCAATTATGGAATTAATTTTGAACAGCAGAAGCTCATCCAACTTAGAGACAGTGTTCGAGTGTACAATACCATGGGGGAGGAATTGAAAAGTGAAGAGCTGTACTGGGATCAGGTTCGAAAGAAGATTTACACCAACACCTACGTGGTTATAAAACGCGCAGGCGACACCATTCGCGGCGACGGCTTTGAATCGAACGAAAACTTTACAAAATATAGAATTACCAAGCCACACGGCCGAGTTAAACTTAAAGAAAATATAGAAGGCGATGAAACACCTTAAAAGACTTGTTGAAATAATGTGGTTGGCCATTGCGGCCTTTGCCGCTGTTGAAGGATTTATATCATTTAGGGCGGAAGGCCTTAGTCAAAACACCATCATCTATGTGGTGGTCTTTGTCCTGGCTATTGCCATGTACACCTTGCGCAAGAGACAGGGTAGGAAATCAAAGATTCTTTAAAACGATCCTGGGCAGTTGCAGTTTTTGCCCTTCTTGCCCGCACTTCCTTTACTAGAGCCGCAAGATGAGATGGCTAGTGATGCTAATACGATCATTAAAAGAGCTAGATATTTCCTTTTCATAAACATGTTCTCAAAAGTAACGCGGAAATGGTAGTTTTGCTTGTGCGTTCAACAAAATTTAGCCAGGCGATTGATTTATGACAAAACACGTGATTATTTTCTTGAAGGGTTTAGCCATGGGCGCAGCAGATGTGGTGCCGGGTGTATCGGGTGGAACCATTGCCTTTATAACGGGTATTTACAACGATCTGTTGGCAGCTATCAATGCCTTTAATATCAATACCTTTAATGTATTGCGCAAACAAGGCGTACGTGCAGCTTGGAAAGAAGTAAATGGATCTTTCTTGCTGGCATTAGGCAGTGGAATTGTCGTTAGCGCTCTTTCGCTTGCAATTGTTTTTAAGAAATTAATGGCCACTTCTCCGCATTTCTTGTGGGCATTTTTCTTTGGATTAGTTTTGGGCAGCATCGTTTTAGTAGGTAAGATGATTATAAAATTTGATGCCAAAATCATTACGGCTTTGGTGATCGGAACAGCTGTTAGTTTTGCGCTCACGGTTCTAGAGCCGGGAAGTGGAACTGCGTCGCCTTTATACATCTTTATTGCCGGAGCTATTGCCATTTGCGCCATGATACTTCCAGGTATTTCCGGTGCGTTTATTCTTCTATTGCTGGGTGTTTACCCGCTTTTGTTGGATGCCGTGCACGATCGAGACTTTAAATTTATTGGCATTCTGGGCGCGGGCTTTGTCGTTGGACTTTTGAGTTTTAGCCGCTTTTTAAAATGGCTCCTCGATAACTACTTTCAAGTTACGCTGGCAGTTTTACTTGGATTTTTGGTGGGCTCACTCAATAAAATTTGGCCATGGAAATCGCCCTTCATTGTTGAAGGTCATGAGATTCAACACAACATACTACCATCAACGCATGAACATCCACAAATTGCAGCAATTCTAGGTTTGGTTGTTCTTGGATTTGTCGTTATAGTACTTTTGAGCAAGTTTGCTCCTAAAATTGATGAAACCAAATAAGAAGTTAAGTCCTAGGCTCTATGGATTAATAGGAAGGCCTGTGGCGCATTCCTTTTCACCCAGCTACTTTGCCACAAAGTTTGCCAAACTGGGGCTTCCGCATCAATACGAAGCGTTTCACTTAAATGAAATTAATCAACTCCCATCCTTGCTTAAAGAACATCCAAACTTGGAGGGCCTCAATGTTACCATACCGTACAAAACTACCGTCATACCTTTCTTGGATGGTGTTGATGCACATGCCCAGGCCATAGGTGCTGTTAACACTATAGTATTCAAAGAGAACAAGTTGGTAGGTTACAATACAGATTATCTTGGCTTTAAAGAAACCCTTCAAGGCCTTAAACTAAAAAAGGGAAGCAGGGCATTAATCTTAGGCACCGGCGGATCTTCAAAAGCGGTTGCATACGCCTGCAAGCTCTCCGGTATTGAAACAAGCTACATCTCAACCTCTAATCAAGGCATGCTGAACTATGACGATGTTGACGAGCATCAATTGCGCGAGCATCAACTCATCATTAATACCACGCCGCTGGGAATGTGGCCAAATACGTCATCAAAACCACGCTTGCCATACCAATTCTTGGATTCGGAAAATGTACTGATTGATCTTGTTTACAACCCCAGAGTAACTGAATTTCTACACGAAGGACAAAAAAAGGGTTGTGCGGTTCAAAACGGTTTTTTCATGTTGCAAACTCAAGCGGAGGCTTCTTGGAAGTTGTGGCAAAATGATTAATATTTCTTAGTAAACCTTGTACTTTGGCTAACTTGCAAGTTGTTTAATACCAACGTGATGCTAGAGATTATTCGCAATATTCCGTGGTGGGGGTGGATTCTAATTGTTTTAGGACTCATCGCAATTCGAGATGCTTTTTTCAACCGGCATCACGCCGTCAGTCACAACTTCCCCTTGATTGGGCATTTTCGCTATCTATTGGAAAAAATAGGGCCGGAATTCCGACAATACCTTGTTGCCAACAACCGCGAGGAGCTTCCATTTAATCGCAGTGAGCGTGCTTGGATTTATGCCAGTTCCAAGCTTCAAAATAATTATCAAGGCTTTGGAACAGATCAAGACATTCACAGCCATCACTATCATTTCATCAAGCCGGATTTATTTCCATTTATCATGCCTCCTGGGCACTTAAATTTATTTGAAAAAGACTTTGTTCCTTGTGCAAAGATTATTGGAGAATATAACAACCGCAAAAGACCGTTTCGCCCTCAATCGATCATTAACATCTCAGCGATGAGCTTTGGATCGCTTTCTTCAAAGGCCATTGAGTCTTTGAACAAAGGAGCACAGAAGGCACATTGCTTTCACAACACCGGTGAAGGTGGGCTTTCGCCGTATCACAGCAATGGAGCAGATGTGGTGTTTCAATTTGGAACTGGATATTTTGGAATCCGGAATGATGATGGGAGCTTTTCTTTGGACAAGCTGGAAAAACTTGCCGAAAATAACGCGTTCGTACGTGCCATCGAAATTAAGCTTTCTCAGGGAGCAAAGCCTGGTAAAGGAGGCGTTTTACCAGCAGCAAAGATTACGAAACAAATTGCCGAAATCCGACATGTACCCATGGGACAAGATATTATATCTCCGTCATTTCATACGGCATTTTCTGGCGTTGATGGCCTGTTAGACCTTATTGAAGAAATTGCGGAACGGACTGGATTGCCTGTTGGAATTAAATCTGCCGTTGGTCGTACCGAGTTATGGGAACACATGGCCGATGAGATGGTTAAAAGAGGCACTGGGCCAGATTATATTGCCATCGATGGTGGTGAGGGAGGAACGGGTGCCGCACCCCCGTCTTTTGCCGACCACGTGTCGCTGCCTTTATTTTACGCTTTTAGTACCGTGTATAAAATATTTCAGAAACGCGGACTCACCCAGCGTGTAGTGTGGTTTGCTGGTGGAAAAATTGGCTTGCCGGCGGATGCCGCCAAAGCCTTTGCCATGGGCGCTGATGTAATTATGGTAGCCCGTGAGGCAATGATGAGCATTGGTTGCATTCAAGCTCAAGTTTGCCACACCAACCGATGCCCATCCGGAGTGGCAACCCAAAACAAATGGTTACAGGCGGGTATTAATATTCCGCTTAAATCGGATCGATTTGCCAACTATGCCAAAACCTTTCGAAAAGAAATATTAGAATTGGCCATGGCTTCGGGATATGAGCATCCATGCCAATGGAAAATGACGGATATTGAGCTCAGTATTTCAGATAGTAACTTTAACAAAACGCTTCGAGATAGTTTTGGATATGATAAGGAAGAGGTTGCCTTTATTGGAGCCCACAATATGAAAAACTGTAAACACTTGGGATCATGAACGAAACAAAAATTAATTTCACCAGCGTAAGCTCTGCTTACAACAAGGGTTTGCGAATGTCTATGATTTGGCCAATAGCGCTTTTTGTGCTCAGCTCTACGGGCCTTGGCTACCTATCCTATCTTGGCTACTTCCCCGTTGATATTACCATTTACTTGTGTTTAGTCTGTGCCTTGATATTTTATGTCTTGTCCGTTTATCAAACAAGAAAATGGCTTACTTGGATGGTGGTGCATGCGGAAAATCCAAAACCTGTTCTTGAGCTTGCGCGCACTTCGTTTTTAAGTAAGAAGTGGAAAGAGAAGCTTGCTATGACCGGAAAAGCTTTTAAAGCAGATTTTAAAAATAAATTTGACGCCCGAATTGAAGAAGTCCGAAAAGCCTATTTGGCCGATGCGGAAAAGCGATATAAGGTGAACGACGAAATTCATGTTCACAAACGGCTTGGTGCGGTTTTGTGGTACATTTCATTTATTGTTTTGGTGGGTGCCGGCGCTGTGCTCTTGTTCTTTTTGCAGGAAGATATCTTATTAAAAACCATTGCAGCTTCCGTTTTGGTTATTGGTGTAATTGTACTTTTTTATGGATTGAAGCGACTCTGGATTCGCAGTAAAACCGTGCTGACTGTAAGCAAGAACGGCATCGTGTTGGATGGAAAGTTGTACGGTTGGCTGGAGCTGGAAGTAGTGGATGTTATTAAGGATAGCACCCTGATACTGAAACCCTTTCATAAAGAACAGATGGAATTTGATGTGTTGGATTTGTCGCTTCGACCGGCCTATCTCGATGAGTTGGTGTACTTCTATCATCATCAATACAAGAAGGCAAATGCACCGATAGAAGTTGATCCTCCTGTTGATAGGGGTACTGAAAATAAAGAGGCAACAGATCCGGATTCGGAATAGTTCAGTCTACCACCCAATCATAAATTTCGCAAGCTTCAACATCCAACCATTCATCGCTTATCACAGGAAAGAGGTCAACAATTTTATCCTTTTCGATACGAATATTCGTATTTCCTTCATCAACCGTTGTGCAGCCACTTTCACCCGAATCGATGATGAGCGCCCGTTCATCGTTAATGTAAACGATGATGCCCTTGCTGCGTGTATTTTCAAAACAAAGATCTGCGGTTGTGCAACTCGTATAGGTAAGTCCGTCGCAAGAGAAGGTGATTGTAGCCAGGACAAGGCAGGTGACGTAGAATAATCTTTTCATTCGTAAATCAATTTTAATGTTTGGTTATTGTGCCAAGGCATCAACATTATATGCAAGATATAAATAAAAATGTGGAGTGAAAAATTGTAATTCTTAAAAAGATGATTCAGATATTTGGATTGAGAAAGAACTGAGCAAAAAGGAGTTGAGGTATTTACTCAATAATCCAGTGCAAGGTTTCGCAAGCTTTTACATCAACCCATTCATTACATATAACGGGGAATGGGTGCCCCGTTTTATTAATCTCAATTCGTACTTTGATGTTTCTGGCTATAACGTCTGTTGAACTTTCCAATTTATGTGTATCCACATCGAGAATGTACAGACCATTCACGAAAACGATCATTGCCGAATCACGCGTATTCTCAAAGCAGAGTTCGGTCGTTGAACAGCTTTTAGTATCCTTGCAAGATTAGATAGACTTGGCCAAAAGAAAGCCGATTATGTATAACAGTCCTTTCATGATTCTGTGCCTTGTTTTATACTGAGGAGATGTTAGACCCTCTAAAACCATCTCAATCTTTCTTGCGTTTCAAATCCAAATCCTGAAAGTCGAAGCTAAAGTCGATGTTGGGAGAAATTCCCTTCATTTCAATGCGTTGAGCCTTTCCATGTTCATCCAACGAAAAAATAGCAAAGGCATCGCAATCCATGTCGCGATACGTCCATTTAATGGCAAAGGTATTTGCCGTGTAGAAGCTCATTTTGCCGTTAAGCTTTGGACTTCTGATGGACCGAAACCACAACTCTTCTTTAACCAAAGAGACTTCTACATCGCCAAACCATTCATCGTTATAGGTACCCACAAAATCTTGTTTAACCAAGTTCCCAGTTTTAGCCTTGGCAACCGTTTCCCAAACTTTGTTAACCACCGAGTCGGCGTAACCAGAGCTTTGCTCTATGTAGTTTTTCATCGTCATTACCCAATCTCGGCCATCTACACCAATGAGTGCATCCTCAATTTCTCGAGTAATGGATATAAAGCTATAACCTCCTGGATCTGAATTAGTTAGTACTACAACTCCGGCGTTTAATTCCGGAATCAATAAAACATGCGATAACATTCCGGGCATTCCGCCGGTGTGCGAAACCGTGGTATATCCATTCTTATCCGTTAACTTCCAACCAAGGCCATACGCGGCATAATGCGATCGATATGGATTTGGAGGAGTTGCATCAAAGCTAATGTTGGTATGCGCGGTCCACATTTCATGGTGGTTATTAGAAGAAATGAAAGCGGTACTATCCGATAAGAGCCCACCCCGGAGGTGCATCAACATCCAAGAACTTAAATCAGCCACACTCGAATAAATACCACCCGCTGCGCCAATGGCTCTATTCTCATCGTACGCCGTTATTTGTTTTAGCTTGCCATCTTCCACCTTATGTGCTTCCGCAATGTTTTCTTTGGATTTTAGATCTTGATAAAACGCAGCAGAACGATCCATTTTGAGCGGATTCATTATGTGATTTTGAACGTAATCTGCCCAAGACTCACCACTAATTCGATGAATGACTTCACCCGCAACCATGTACAATAAATTATCGTAGTCGTACTTGGTTCTAAATGCCGAAGTTGGCGTTTGATATTGAAAACTCTTCACAATATCATCGATGGTATAATCTCCCCCGGATGGGATGAACATCAAATCTCCAGCGCCCAAGCCCAAACCACTTCGATGTGTTAAGAGATCTTGAATGTTAAAGTTCTCGGTTACATATGGATCGTACATCTTAAATTCTGGGATGTAGTCAATAACCTTGTCCGTCCATTTCAGCTTGCCCTGATCCACCAACAAACCCAAGGACATGGAGGTAAAAGCTTTGGTATTGGAAGCAATGGAAAACAAGGTGTTTTCATCCACTTTTTTATTGGTTTCAACCGAAGCCAGTCCGTACCCTTTAGCGTGAATTATTTTTCCATCTTGTATTACTGCGACCGCAACGCCGGCCTGCGGCATGAGCGTCATCGATCGTTGCACGATGGAGTCTATGAATGCGCTGTTAACATCCTGACTTTGTGCGCTTTGTACCCTAAATATGAGCAATGCAGCAAGAATTATTTTGTAAACTTTCATTTAAACAGATGTGAAAGCGAATGTAAGCTTTCTGATCAAATTGAATCCTTGCGTTCAACCAAATGACTCCAAACTCGTACGGTTCTAAAAGATTAATCGAACTCAGGTTAATAAGGCGGTAATACAACGAGTTTTTAAAAACCCATTCGAAATTTTAAAGAACGTTAAGCGATTCTTTGTGTGCCGTTGAATCCATCCTGTACATTTTCTTTTACCCATAGTAAACACGTTGTAAAATCATCAAAAATGTGTTCGTGGGGAACTAAATCCGGAATAAGATCAATGCGTTCGAGCAACAATTGCGGTTGTATTAAGAGATCAACGAACAGAACATTTTTGCCTTTTTTAATCAAATCCGTACAAACATCTTCAAGGGCATATAAACCTGATTGGTCTATGTAGCGCACCTTGTCCATTCGTATAATAATGGTGGATGCAGTATCTGGAATTTGCTGCATCAACGATTTGAAATCGCTCGTCGACCCAAAAAACAGTGGGCCATCAATGTGTTTGATAAAAACTTCTTCAATTAGATTGATAGGAAAGTCTGATTCATCCAACCAGGACTCATCTTTTAGCTCTTTTAATTCGGAGCGTTCAGAAGTTAAATCACCTATTCTTTTCATAAACATCAAAGAGGCTAGAATCAATCCGATACCAACGGCGTATACCAAATTCCAAACGGAAGCTAGAACCATTACCACCAACATAATGAGCACTTCCGATCGAGGCATAAATGGGATGGCCTTTAGGCCCTTGTAATCCATCACACCAATGCCAACCGTTATCAAGATACCTGCCAAAACAGCGATTGGAATTTTAGAAGCAATCGATCCAAATGCCAGAAGAATAACCAGGAGCAATAGTCCGGAAAAAATACCTGAAAGGCGGGTCTTTCCTCCAGCATCAATGTTTACAACCGTTCGGATGGTTGCTCCTGCACCGGGCAAACCACCAAAAAGTGCACCAATGCTGTTTCCAATTCCCTGACCAATGAGTTCTTTGTTCGGTTCGTGCTCCGTTTTGGTCATGTTATCTGCCACTACCGAGGTGAGCAAAGAATCGATGGCTCCTAAGAGTGCCAGGGTAAGCGCTGTGAAAACATACGGCAAAATATCACCCAAACTAAAGTTTGTAAAAATTCCGAGATGAAGCGTAGGGAAACCACTTGGTATTGCTTCAATTGGCCGATAATTTAAGCCAAAGCCCATAGCTATTCCCGACATAACAAAGAGCGCAACTAAGGTGCTGGGTATCCTCGTGGTAATTTTCTTAAAGCCATATATAATCACAATGGTTCCTAAGGCCAACATTAGTTCCAACCAGTTAACGTTTTGAAAGGCACGAGGCAGAACTTTGATGGTTCCGATTACCCCCGAGGCATCATTGCCCGCCAATGTTTTGGCTTCGTTGTCAACTTGATCGGGAGTTATGTTTTCAGCGCGCTTTATTGTTTCTTTAAAATCTTCTAGGACTAATATTTCCTCGGCCATTTCCTCCTGAAGAATATCCTCTAAGATAATTTCTTGGGCCTGAGGTTTAAATTTATTGGTGTATTCAGCATCTTCTTTTGGGTAATATCCAACCGATGTAAGAATTTGAGTTAGTAAAATTATTATGCCGATGGCGGTCATAAAACCCGATACAACCGGATAGGGAATGTATTTGATGTACTTTCCAAGGCCTATCAAACCAAGTATGATCTGAAACAAACCAGCTAATAAAAAAATGGTCAGAATTGCTGGTAAGGCCCGCGCAATATCACCGTTAGAAAGGGCAACTATTTCGGCTATAACCACCATGCTTACTGCGGTCATTGGAGCCGTTGGCCCAGAAATCTGTGTATTGGTTCCTCCAAATATTGCAGCAAAAAAGCTCACAAAAATTGCTCCATATAAACCGGCACCCGGCCCAAGTCCGGAGCTTACTCCAAAGGCCAAAGCCAACGGTAGCGCAACTATTCCGGCCGTTATTCCACCAAATAAGTCGCCTTTAAGATTCGAGAAGTCAAAGTTGAATATCTTCTTCATTTTTAACAGATTATTGTTATCGACCATACCTTTTACATAAAGGTAGAATTGCAGATGAAAAAGAATTGACGTTTTAAATCAAAAACTTAAAACGTTAAGATGATACGTGAAGCCAATCCTTAGTTCAAAAAACATCGAATGGGCAATTTACCTAAAAAGATGAGAGTGTTGGGATGTGCACCGGAATAAACGCAACAATCAAAGAGATGGGAACTACCTTTTTTAAAGAGCTCTCATCCGATTGCCTCGCTTGTTGTGTTCAACTTCGGCCAAACCCAAGTGTTCCATCAAAGGGGGTATGTACATTCCAAACCGACCTTTAAAACCATTCTTTAAACCGTACCAACCTCCAATGGGATTATCTGCAGATCTACCCCAGTGCTCAACCGTATCGGGCTTGGTTTCTACCTTTTGATCCTTACTTCCCAATTCCATCCAATCGCCATGGCTTTTAAGCATGGCATGAAGGTCGTTTAGGCAGCGAATGTCGTAGTGTAATACGGTTGTTTTAACCGTACAAACCAAGATGTCTTTTTTATCCTTTTCATCTACGTGCATGGTGTACTCCGAACTTAGAGGCGGAGTTTTTAACGATAGTGGATGCTCTTTTGAACCTATTTTTTCTCTGTAATTCATATTGTTTTATTTGGATTCCGCTTCTTTTTTCAAGTCGGCAGTAAACTGTTCAAAGCTTTCATCGAACGATGGAATTTTATTTGCGAAAAGCGGAAACATAAAGCTTCCAATCTTTTCAGTCATGGTAAACAGAGTTGCGTCTCCTTTTTTCTCCAAGGTATATGTTCTCTTTCCCATGGCATCGCCCCAAACCAGTTTTTCGTTGTCAACCATCTCTTTCACCTTCAATTTAAAGGTACGCTCAGGATCTAAGGTACTTACAAGTTCTACTTTTTCGCCTACTTCGATGTTTCCTGAAAAAGAAACGATGGTCGAATTCCATCGTGCAATATCAGTTCCGTTGGTTAGCAAGCCCCATATAACCGAGGCGTCCGCATTAATGGTTTGAGTAATGGTAGTGGTGCGATTGAAGGTTTTCTTAACTGTTGTTGCAGTTCCGTTTTGAGCCATAACTGTGATGCTTGAAAGGAGGATACAAAGTGTGATGAAGTTTTTCATTATTATAGAATTATAAAGTTTCAAAAAAACGAGTTATGCGCTACAACCCGCTTTACATATGTTAATTAATTAAAGTTTTAACCTGTTTGCCGGCTCGTATTCGAGAAAGACTAACGGGCGATATTTGCAACATAGAGGCAATGTCTTTTAGTGGAGCAACTTGAATAAATCGAGGAAATTGGTATTCAATGTATTTGTAATTTCGCGTGGCATCGTTGGCCAAGAGGTTGGTAAATACATCTATTAATGTGATGTGTTGGTGTTCGGTTAAATTGTTCCCAAACAAGGCCCAATTTTTTGAGGTACCATAAAGATGGAGGAGATTTTGTCTTGAAATCATCATCACCTTTGTTTTTTCGTAAAACTGCAGCGAAAAAATGGATTTTTCTTGATGAACAAAACTCTTGTATTCGGTAATAAAAATATGTTCTGGCTTCATCCACAAAGTCTGTTCTTCGCCAAGATCATCGACGTAAAAACAACGAGTTATTGAACGTTCTGAAAAAAACAAGTAGTTGCAAACTCTCCCAGCTTCAGAGATGAGCGCCCCTGCTTCAAAATCTTGAAGTTCGAAAAGCGAAAGTCCAAGTTCAAGCTCTTCTAAGGTTAAATATGGATTGTGCTTTTGTAATTCGTTGGTTACCAGCGCATTCATTTGGAGACTTTTAAGCTCATGGTTGCAAATATTTTTTTTGCAAGTTAATATAATTGATTTGCCATTCGGTGATTCATATTTACTGGAATTCGACGATTGGCTGCATATTTCAATCGGGTTTTCAAAAATAATAAAATGAATGTGTTTGAGATTTTTGTTGGATGAAAGGGCTAACATGGCCTAAATTTCTTCAACTTAGGTTATTGGAGCGGATGGGAAATGCAAAGTTTAAATATCTCTGCTCTTCAACTGACATCAATCATAAAAAACAATCCGACTTTCTTTCATATTTGCTCTCGAATTGATCCATACCTATGGCAAAATCATTTTCATTTCTATATGAAAAACGAGTACTTCTCTTAACCATCGCTGCGGTTTTCACTTGCTTTTACAATGCATCCATTTATACCTCAAAGCCCGCCGTAAAAGCAAGCGTTTTGAGCACAGAAGCGCTTGCTGGTCAACTAATTTGGCAAGAAAGCAACTGCACGGCTTGTCATCAGTTTTATGGCTTGGGTGGATACCTGGGGCCCGACCTAACCAATGTTGCTTCTGCCCAGGGCAAAGGAGTACCCTACCTAAAAGCCTTCCTGAACAGCGGAATCAAAAGCATGCCAAAGTATAACTTCAATGAAAATGAAAAGGATCAACTTGCAGAATTTTTGAAACATGTAGACCGTACAGGATTCTATCCCAACCCAGCATCAGAAACTATCTGGTTTGGATGGGTGAACCAAATTTATAAAGAACCATCTGATGAATAAAACCCGAGTTCCTGCTCTTTTCTTTCTTTTGGCACTAACGGCCTTGTTTATTGGTTTGTTTTTCGGCTTGATTATCGGCCACGAATACGCTTCACCGGGCTTTCTTAAGGAGCTTCTTCCGTTTAATAGAATGCGCGAACTGCACGTTGCCTCCGTGGTTTCGTGGATTGTGTTGGCCGCCACGGGTGGTGTTTATTACTACATCCAAGAAGATGGTTGGCAAGCCTTGCACAATCCACGTTTAAGCAAGGTGCATTTTTGGCTGTTTCTGTTTACGGGCATCGCAATATTAGTTTCCATTGCTGTTGGCCCTATGGGCGGACGAGAATACCTCACCTTTTATCCGGCCTTGATGATTCCCATTATTTTTGGATGGATTCTTTTTGCATATAACTACTTTAAAACAGCGAAAACTGGGCAAAAGTGGCCGGTGTACAAATGGATGTGGGCAACCGGAAGCATATTTATGATCTATCATTTAACGGAATCTAATTTATGGGTGATACCCTATTTTAGAGAGCGCTTTATTTTGGATTTGACGGTGCAATGGAAGAGCTATGGGTCGTTCGTAGGATCTTGGAATATGTTGATTTATGGCACGGCCATTTATTTGATGTCGCAAATTAAAAAAGACAGCAACATCGCTCGGAGCAAAACCGCATTTTTCTTCTATTTTCTGGGCTTTACAAACTTGATTTTGGGCTGGGCACATCACCTTTACCCAGTTCCAGGAGCACCTTGGATTCGCGGTGTTGGGTATGCAATTAGCATGACCGAGTGGCTCGTTTTAGCTCAAATGATTTACGCTTGGGCCAAGGCGGTTAAGGAGGATGAAAAGAGAACACATGCCTTTTCATATAAGATGTTGATTGTTACCGATTTTTGGATCATCGGGAATGTCTTCATCGCCTTGCTCATTTCCATCCCCGCTATTAATCAATTTACCCATGGAACCCACATTACGGTAGCGCATTCTATGGGAACCACCATTGGTATTAATTCCAGCATATTAATTGCTTCGATTTACTACGCAATAGGCCGTTGGACAACCATTGATTGGGGCAAGTACAACACGATTTTGATGTTTGGCAAAGGACTCTTTCACTTAGCCTTGCTTGGCTTTTTATCCTGCTTACTAATTTCAGGATATCACCGTGGACAATGGATGATGTCTGGAAGTACAATTCCATTTTCGGATCATTTCGATTCACTGGCCTTGGTATACGACTTGTTCTATGTAGCTGGTTCTTTGCTCGTTGTGGCCATTGTGATGCTGGTTTGGCCGGCATATCGCATGCTTTGGAAGTTTGTTCGAAATAGTGAGGCGTAATCGGGTACTCTTAATCCTGGCTTTTTACTAAACCTCTTTACACGTCTCACATCCCTTTTTAAGTTTGAAGGCAATCGTTTATTTATGCTTTCTGAATTTTCGTCATCCACATCTAGAACTCTGCTTCTAGAACATCGACTGAGAATTTTAATGCCATTTTCCTCCCACAGAAAGAAAAGCCATATTTGACCTTTTTGAATGGGCAAACCACACGAAGCGCTGTACGCACTAGTTTGAACAATGAGTTTGCCGGAAGTTTGGTCTCCTAACAAGGTTTCTTGAATGTCAATTGTGAACGTTGTTGGATGGATTGAATCCAGTTCAGATATTATTCCAAAACCGATGTAACTGTAGGCGTTAAGCTCTTCTGCAGATATTTTCTTCGTAAACCGACAAGAGCATGCTTTTACGTCATTGAATGAAAGACCGAAAGCAATAGTTAATAGGAGTGAATGTATGGTTAAATAATTCATCACACCTTTATTCCAAATGGTTGGTAAAGCGACTTTCAATACTGCGTACTTTTTTGGTTGGACTTTCTCAAATATACAACCGCACTAACTTTTTTAAATGGATGGATGTAGCTTCTGGCTATAGGTAATGGATTGCGAGCGCGAATTGATCAACACTGTGTACAGCTTTAACTACGCATCACAAAACCCTTATGGTTGTTAACGTGCACATCATCTGCTTATTACAAATATTATGCACATTGGCACTATTAATGAATATAAAGATATGAAAGCCAAAGGTTGCTGTCTTTAGGTAGTAGTTTTATCCAGCAACCAGCAAGTAATTCATATTCATTCAATTAGGGTCCGAAGGGGCGACTGCGAAGTCGCCCTTTCTCGTTTTAAGTTGACAATTCGCTCAGCTTCGCTGAAAGAATTGATCCAGACAAGTTTTACTTCGTCTGGGAAGCTGAAGTTGAAGTTGAAGATGAAAGAATTTTGCGTGCAGCGAAGAGCTCAGGGTGACCCTTCGTGGTGATTAAATGAATGCTATGAATAACCCCGTGCTTCAGCTCGTGGGAAAGTGGATTTATAGCGCCACCCGCGCAGTCACGCTGAATTCAATTCAGCATCTTGTATATTTTAAAAGCAATTTGTAAGATCTTGGTTATCAATCGTAAAGACCCTGTCCCGAACCGAGTCCAGGATGACTTCAAGTTCAGGGTGACCTTTCATGATGATTAAATGAAAGCTATAAATTTCCCCGTGCTTCAGCTCGGGGAGTGGGTACTACATATCCCAAACAGAAGGCTTATTCCGGCCCAAGCGATTGCGAACCTCCATCCAAAAAGCTAAGAACAAATAAATGAGAATGGATGAACCAAAGGTGATGAACGAAAGATAGATGAAGTATAAACGAATTCTCGAATCCGTCATACCTAGTTTTTCTCCTACATAGGCACTTACCCCAAAAAATCGCTGCTCAATAATGTACTTCCAAGTTTCTAATACTCGCTTTTTCATACCTCTTCCTGTTTGCGTAATAACCTATGTCCCAACGAACATTGCAAACATTTTTTCAAATTACAATAATTATTCTTTAACTGCAAAATTCCTTGACTGTCAATAGCCGAAGATTGCGAAAATCCAACACCGTTCATCACCTTGGTAATAGCATTGATCTCTGGCGGCAGTGCCGACATGGCATCGAGCAAAGATTCAAGCTTCTCTCCATCGTCGTGTTGCTGGAAGTAGGCGTACTTTACTGGAACCACTGCGTTAATGATCAAAGAGAGCACTGTGGTTTCTCCTAGATGTTTGGCACTCGGTTTTTTAGCAGCTAATCCAAAGTTGAAATGACTGTTCCAATACTCCGAAACATCGGTGCTTAAAATGGCCTTGTATTCTAAAAAGGACTCCGCTTCCAACACGCGTCGGAATAAATGATCGCTTTTGTGAATCATCATGGCCAGCTGAGCCAATCGAATGGTTGCAAAGTTTGCGGGCCGCAGTCGCAAGAACTTCCAGATGTGCGGTTGAAGAACCTCCAACTGATATTTGTTTTGTAAGAACGTGAACTCCTTTTTTAGTTTTTTCGAGTAGGCATCTTTTGGTTTTTGAATTAAGAAGCCCGATGCTCCAAATATCAACGCCTCCAGCTGATCGAGATTGTTACGATGTTTGAGTAATAAGTTGATAGGCAGCGCTTTAGAGAGCATTTCGAAAGGTAGCTTGTTAACCCGTAAGCCAAAGGTTGTGCAGAGTTCTTGGTAAAAGACTTCTGCCCAATCGCCGTTCGAGTCTTTTAAACTTTGAAGCACTCGAAGTGCCTTTCCTTCTAATCGTTCTACCGCCATTCGATGAACTACCATGGCTTTGAGCTCGGGATCTAATTTTGACACTAAACGCTCGCACGGTATGATGTGAGAATTGCTGATGAGCGACTCGTACCGATTTATAAGATTGGGTGAAATTCGATGGTGCAATTCAACGCACGGCAATAAGGATCCATCGCTTAAAAACACATCGCGATCGCACTCATAACACACATGTAAGATGGTTGAATTGTACGTTTCATCCAGATGGTGTTTGTGGGCATACCAATCGCTGCTTTTGATGTGTATTTCAACATCGCCCACCCATGTTGTGTTCTCTATATGGATGTGTGCATGACTAAAATCTGGGCCTCCATCTTGGTGAAGTCTGCCGGTTTTAATAAGCTGAATGGATTGGTTTTTTGTGGTTTGTAAGTCGGAAATATTAAAAGACGTAGTAAGCCACACGTAGTGTAGAAAGGATTCGTTCATGGTAATTTTAAGTTGGTTTGGAAAACGAATATACGAAAATGGTTTTTTGTATCCTACAAATACACCGCCATTTGCTCTTGCAACTTTTTCGCTTCTTGTTTTGCTTTTTCGGCAAAATCAAGTCCATTTCCAGCGTAAATAATTCCACGCGAAGAATTGACAAGTAAGCCACAATTAGCGTTGCTTCCATTTTCGGCAACTTCGGTTAAACTTCCACCCTGACTTCCAACACCAGGAACCAATAAAAAGTGGTTTGGTAAAATTCGACGAATGTTTTGCAATGATTCGGCTTTCGTAGCACCCACTACAAACATCATATTATCTGGACTTCCCCAAGTGGCAGCTTTTTTAAGAACGGTTTCGTATAAAAAACCTTCTTCTGTTTTAACTTGCTGAAAATCAGAACTCCCAGAGTTTGAGGTGAGTCCCAATACAATAACAACCTTTCCGCTCTCCATGAACGGCTCCACCGAATCTCGGCCCATGTATGGACTAACTGTAATGCTGTCGAAGTTCATGTTTTCTAAAAAAGCCTTGGCATACATTTTTCCGGTATTTCCAATATCACCACGCTTTGCATCAGCTATGGTAAAACAATCGTCTGGAATCAATGCTAAGGTTTGCTCCATGGCCTTCCAACCATCGGCACCGTATTGCTCATAAAAGGCCGTGTTGATTTTATAACTTATGGCATACGCTGAAGTAGCTTCGATTATGGCGCGGTTAAACGCCACCAATCCTTTCATCGATTGATCGAAGTGGGCAGGAATCTTGCTCAAATCTGTATCCAAACCAACGCATAGAAAGCTTTTTTTCGTTTGGATTTGGGCGATTAAATCTTGGACGTTCATTTATTTGGGTTAATGAGTTAACGGTCCTGAACCAAGTTCAGGATGACGGGTTTATGGTTTATGGTTTCGGGTTGAATGAATATTTTACGTATGCAAAAATACCATTATTCTTTTTGTTGGGAATACAAGCAGGAGCCAACCTACGTCTTTTCTAGGAAGCGTATAACGGCATTGTGCCCACTTTTTAAAAGGGTGTCTTTTTCTTCGGCTGAGAGCTTTCTGACCTTGCTGTTAAAGTTCTTGGTATCGATCGAAATCGTTCGTTCCCAATCCGCTGCATTCAGTGAAATCCGATTGATTTTTTCGAACGACATGTTGTAAAAAGCACTCATGTACTCACCCAAACCGGCCACATTTACTGGGGCAATACCAAAGCCTGCCTCATCAAAAACTACTTGTTCAGATCGATCTAATCGCAATCCCAACGTATTTTTGTTTGGGAGGAAGTACGAACACGTTCCGTCGTCGATAAAGGTATCAAACACGTGGATTGGATAGTTCATTGCCAGCCCGCCATCCACCATCAATAGGGTAGAATCGGTTCGGTCTTTATGGCTCACAATGGTACCATCGGGATTTAAAAAAATGGTTTCGAAATAGAACGGGATGGTCATGCTTATTCGAACGGCGTCTACAATGCGCATGGTTGGAAACGTAAGATGCGAGAAAAGAATGGTTTTTTGTTGATCTATGCTCGTTCCTGTGATGTAAAGTTCTTTAAATGAGGGGTTTGCTTGTGCAGAATCGAAAAGCATAGCAAAGGTGAAATCTTTGTTTCCCACCTTTCGTCCAACCACCTCTTCCAACATGGTCGTAAACCGTTCGGAGCTGTACCATCCATATTTTGTTCTCATCCGAACCGCTGGCCCGATAAACGGAAAACCCTTTTGATTGAATTTGTGATACGGTGTTTGATAACTTATGGCCGCCAATTCTTTGGGTGTGTAGCCCAGGGCCAAAACTGTTGCATTAATAGCACCGCTGCTGGTTCCTGCAATTTTACGTACTGAATCGAGCATGTGGCGTTTTTCTAATTCCAATAAGGCACCGGGATATGCCATACCCTTCATTCCTCCACCTTCTAAAATCAAGTTGTAAATGGGCTCTTGAGCGCTGCTAGGAGCCGATCCAAAAAGAAAGAATAGCGTGCACCCTATACCTAATGCCATTACATGTATTTTGTTCATAGTGCTTTCCATTGAAATTAATTCACAGCCCCAACACAAAAACTGCGGGACGCTTGTGTAAGAAATCTTCTTGTACTCCCCAATCAGCCAATTTTTTTCGAATGATTTGTTCTGTATCCAAGCTAATATCAACCACCACGCAGAGCTCAATGTTTGATGCCAAAGCGCCTTTTAAATCAGCAATTACAGAAGCATTTCGATATGGGGTTTCGATGAATATTTGCGTTTGTCCCTTGTTGATATTAGATACCAAGGTTCGAATCATTTTCGACTTACGTTCTTTATTATGCGGTAGGTATCCATGAAATTGAAAATTCTGTCCGGTAAAGCCCGAAGCCATCAAGGCTTGCATAATGGATGACTGACCCGATAATGGAACGACATCAATTCCCTTTTGTAAGGCAATTTTAACTACTTGATAACCGGGGTCGGCTACACAGGGCAAACCGGCATCGCTTAAAAGACCGATGTTCTCTCCACGCATGCATGCTCTTAAAAAGCCTGGAACCTCCATGGGGTCCGTGTGTTTATTCAAAAAGTGGAAGATAAAATCATCCTGCGAAATGGGCGTTTGTATGGCCTTTAAGAAGGCCCGAGCGGGTTTTTCGTTTTCTATTACAAACTCCCTGAGCCCATGTATGCATTGGATGTTGAACCTAGGTAATAGGTCTACATTGCTGTTGCCCAGAAAATTTGGGATTAAATAAAGCTTCCCAGGAGCGCTCATCTTTACTTAGAAGTCTTTAACATATCTTCGGCAATCTGTAAGGTTTCATACAGATAAACATCCTTCATCAAACCTTTGTGCCAGTCGGCGGCTCTTTTAAGTTTTACCGTGTCAGAACCTATTTCTTTAGCGTCTTGAAGTAAGGTAGTAACCTGCACATCGTCGTGCGATTTAAACATCTTTGAGAATTGATCGCTCACTTTTTTGCGTTCTTTCAATTCGTTTCGGTACTTAACAAGATTCAAGGTTTGAACCTTAGTCTCGCTCTGAGTTTTCCATCGTTTCGCATTTACTTCCAACTCGGTAAAAATCGGATTTGCCTTGGTGCGTTTATCGCTTTCTTTTTTCAAATCCTTCATAGTACTCACATCATGCAAAACCTTATACGATGTACCAGAAATCTTATCCCATTTCATGGCATTGTCTTGTTCTTGCTCTCCTGTTGGAATGTAGGTGTAGTTATCTGGCCAGATGATATCTGGCGTAACTCCCTTTAATTGAGTGGATTCGCCATTAATTCGGTAGAATTTCTGGGTCGTTAATTTCAATGAACCAAGATCTCCATAGTCGTTGCTCCGAAGAGTTTGGTTTAAGTCGATGAACCGCTGAACTGTTCCTTTTCCGTGCGTAGAATTCGAACCAACGATTATTGCTCGTCCGTAGTCTTGCATTGCGGCAGCCATAATTTCGGATGCGGAAGCACTAAACTCATTCACCATAATTATTACGGGCTTATTCCATTCAATGCTGCCGTCGTTATCTCGCATAATATACGGATCGTGTTGTTTGTCTTTCACTTGAACAATCGGACCCTTTTCGATAAACAACCCCGTCATATCAACTACGTCGTTTAAAGAACCGCCGCCATTATTTCTTAAGTCGAAAATCAGAGCCTCAGCATTATTGGCATTTAGTTTCTTCAACTCATCGCGAACATCTTTCCACGATGTTCTTCCACCACCACCAGTAAAATCTGTATAAAAGCTGGGCAGATTGATGTAGCCAATCTTACGATTATCTGCATCGTTGATCAAAACAGATTTTGCGTAGGTTTCTTCCAACAAAACCACATCCCGAACGATGGGTATTACCTTAATTGCTCCGTCCGGCTTTTGAACCGTAAGCTTAACAGTAGAACCTTTCTTACCTCGAATTAATTTAACGGCATCATCAATATGAGCGTTTACAATATCTACGGCTTCTTCATTTCCTTGACCCACTTTTAAGATCAAATCGTTGGCTTGTAATTCACCTTGCATAGCAGAAGGTGAACCGGCAACAATGGATGTAACTCGAATGTAGCCTTCTTTTTCTTGCAGCTGCGCTCCAATACCTTCCAACCTGCCACTCATTCGAATGTCGAAATTGTCTTTATCGGCCGGAGGGAAGTAGCCGGTATGCGGATCAAATAACGTTGTGATCGCATTGGTATAAACGGCCAAGCGGTCTTTACGTTCCAGCCGATTCATACGTTCAAACCAATCGTTGTGGGTTTTTAATACTCCTTCGCGTGCTTTTTGCTCCAGTTCTTCAAATGATTTTGTAGCGCCATCTTCGGCAGCTACAGAAAGGTCAACTTCACTTTGCTCATCATCGTCCATCGAACTAATAGAGGGCTCAATGTCGAATTCTTCTTCTTCGTTTTTACTTTTACTCGCTGCTTTTTCCTGCACATCCATTGAGGTGGCTAAACGAGTCATAACGTTGTATTTCAAATACTTGCGCCATCGTTCTTTAAGTTCAACTTCTGTTTTAGCATACGGCAGATCTTCGCTAAAATCTACGTTTTCATCCACTGTAAAATCAAAGGGCTTGGCTAAAATCTCCTTAAAATAGGTTTCGCAAACCTTGTTGCGCTGGTTGATGATTAAAACACTTTTATCAAAAAATTCTAACGACCCAGCCAACGACTGATCATCGATGAGCTTTTTATATTTGGCCAATTCATCTACATCTTTTTGCAAGAGAAAGCGTTTGCTTCCGTCGATGTAGTCCATGTAGTGATCAAAAGCACGAGCCGAAAAGTCATCGTTGATGGTAATCGGGCTGTAATGCATGTTTTTGAGATTTTCCAACACCACCGGAATGAGGATGTCATCGCTCTTATCATTTGTTTTGAGGAAGAACCCCCAGCTAATTAGGGTTATCGGTACCACAATCATGGCGGCCTTCATCATTTTTGGAATTCCCATATCTTGTACTTTCTTTTTATTACTTGCCTTTCTTACTGCAGTCTCAACCCTTCAATACCTTTACAACTTTAGAAGTAAATGCGATTGGCTTTGCTTTACAAAAATAAGTCACGACGGTCGTTTATAACGCTTCGTGTTTAATGATAACGTCAATTATTGAGCTTGAAGACTCGATTTGTAATATTAATCGATGGATGACATAATCGTACCGATGTAATAAAGCCATTTTGTAAAAAGGCATACATCCATGCCTAAAATCGAGTGGCAAATTGCCTTATTTTGCAGGAATCAAAAATTCAGTTTAATGCGTTACACATTTTTATTCATAACCAGCTGTTCCATAGCGTTGGCCACAATTGTTGGTTGCAATTCAGTGAATACTTCCAACAACGATTCGGAAACTACAAAGGCCTTCGACGTCCATGATATGGACTCCACAGCGCATGCCTGCGATGATTTTTACCAATACGCCATTGGTTCTTGGAGGAGTAACAACCCCGTACCTGAAACAGAAAGTAGATGGATGAGTTTTAATATTCTAGAAGAAGCAAACCGACAAAAGGTTCAATTAATTTTGGATGAAAATGCCAAAAATACTTCGGCCAAAGCAGGCACGGATGCACAACTTATTCGCGACTTTTATTTGTCGGCATTAGACAGCCTTGGTCGCCAAGAAAAAGGCCTTCCAATAGTTAAAACACTTTTGGTCGAAGCAGAAAAAGTTAAAACGATCAACGACTTAAATGCGGTATTTGCAAGCCTACGTCCTATGGGTGTAAGTGGCCCATTTGGTTTCTATGTTGGAAGAGATGATCAAAAAAGCGATCAGTACATTGCTCATCTTTCTCAGGGTGGCCTGAGCTTGCCCGATCGAGACTATTACCTTAATACGGATAAAGATTTTGTAGATAAACGCGCTAAATACGTTGCTCATGTAAACACGGTATTTGCCTTGGTTGGCATGCCAAACCCAGAAGCTGGAAATATCGTTTTGGGCTTAGAGACCAAAATGGCCGAAGCTTCTTGGGATCGAGTTAAGCTGCGCGATCCAAACCTTACCTACAACAAAAAGGAGACTTCGAAATATGATGCCGAACTGGTAAACATTGATCTAAAATCCATGTTGAGCCAATTGGGTTTAAGTAAGGCCAACGAGCTTATTGTTGGTCAACCCAGCTACATTAAAGCGGTGGATGCTTTGCTAAAATTAGAAAGCATTGAAACTTGGAAAACCTATTTGAAATGGAAGATAGCAACCAGTTTTGCTGGCTCAACTACGGCTGCTTTAGAAAAAGTTGATTTCGATTTTTACAGCACGGTATTAAGCGGGGTGGATAAAATGAAACCGCGCAGTGAAATGGTGCTGCGAACCATCAATGGTCAATTAGGTGAGCCGTTGGGTAAGCTCTTTGTTGAGAAACACTTTCCTGCTGAGTCAAAAGAATATATGTCGCGCATGATTGAAAACTTGCGCTCGGCGTACCGCGACCGAATAACTGCGTTAACTTGGATGGGAGATGATACGAAGGTTAAAGCGCTGAAAAAACTTGAGTCCTTTACCTATAAAATTGGCTACCCAGATAAATGGAAAGATTATTCTGGACTAAGTATTACGCCAAATGAATACTTGAATAATTTGATAAATACAGCGGTGTATCGATTTAAAATGATGACGGATAAACTTGGACAGCCCATCGATAAGGATGAGTGGTTTATGACGCCCCAAATGGTAAATGCATATTACGACAAGAGCGGAAATGAAATTGTATTCCCTGCTGGAATCTTGCAACCCCCATTCTTTCACCCCGATTTTGATGACGCCATTAACTATGGAGGTATTGGAGCGGTAATTGGGCATGAGTTTACCCATGGTTTTGATGACAAAGGCAGTCAGTATGATTGGGATGGAAATAAGAACAATTGGTGGACGAAAGCCGATCGAACGGCATTTGATGCGCTTACCAAAGCACTAAGCGCACAATACAGTTCGTACGAGCCCATGCCGGGCATGCACATAAACGGCGATATGACCTTGGGTGAAAACATTGCCGATTTAGGTGGATTAACCTTGGCCTATGCTGCCTTGCACAAAGAGATGGCCGGTAAAGCTCCAGAACCCATTGATGGATTTACCTGGCAGCAACGATTTTACCTTGGATGGGCAAATGTTTGGAAAGGAAACATAAAGGACGATGAAATGAAAAAGCGGCTGTTAACCGATAATCATTCGCCGGGACAGTATCGTGTAAACGGAACGTTGGAAAATATTCCGGAGTTTAGAGAAGCTTTTAAATGTAAACAAGGCAATGGCTCGATGATTAAGCGAGACGAAGATGTTATTCGGATTTGGTAGGAATTGCTGACTTTGGTCTATTGTTATTATTCAGATTTGTAGTTAAATAAATAGAACGGCCGAGCGCAACAACCTAGCTTTGCGCCCGATATTAATAAGTGTATGATAAAATTTTTTAATTCCAACATCGGCCGACTGCGACTGATGGCTTTTTTAGAGGGAATGAGTTTTTTAGTGTTGTTGTTTGTTGGTGTTCCACTAAAACATATGTACGGCAACCCCGCAATAAATGAAGTACTTGGACCCATTCACGGCGCTTTTTTTGTTATCTATGTTATAAACACTTTTTCGGTGGCATCGGATGCAAATTGGTCCTTTTCCAAAACCACGCTTAAAGTATTGGCTGCCAGCATTATCCCTTTTGGAACCTTTTACGTCGATCATAAGATTTTAGCTCCAACACACAAAGAATACTTGGCGTAAAGTTTTCGAGTAAAAATTACGCACCGCCGGGCAGCTGTAACATTTCGTCGCGGCTTCTAAAATTTTGCCGAGGTTGATCGTGGGCCTTTACATAAACCCATTCCAAAAAATTAAATTGATCCATCGTATTCTCTGCGTTTTTCCAATCCAGCGCATCTTTTTTGTCGATTAAGGCAACAATGGGATGTTTCCCAGACATCTCGCTCGTGCCCC
The DNA here is from genome assembly GCA_047614125.1 of Bacteroidia bacterium. Lineage (GTDB taxonomy): Bacteria > Bacteroidota > Bacteroidia > NS11-12g > UBA9320 > JBLHHI01. Next base: position 32,550 of record JBLHHI010000003.1, read on the forward strand.
ACATCTTGGGTTTAATTAAATACGTTTCATACCCTGACCTTTCGTCCGATTCGTACAATCGGATTTCGTAATACACTTCATCAAACATTAAAAAGGCTAGGTCGGACACGTAGGCAAGGGTAGAACCAGCTAAGCCAGAAGAGCGAGATGAGACTGGGTGAATGGTAATAAACTCATCCCAAAACTTATTCATTACCGCTTCTTCGTGGCCGCTGCCTTTTACTTGAATACGGAAGGTTGATGCGCCGGTTAAAAAATTAAATGCACCCAACGTAAAAGGCAATTCAACCCGAAACTTAAACCACCTACCCAGTATGAGTTTAAATCGCGCCAGTCGAACACAAATGATAATAAAGATCATTCCAAAGCTGAGCAGGTTGGCAAAAATCATGGCAATTGCTTTTACAGGGCCATCCACCTGCCATTGCACAATTAATTGCAATCCAACCACAATTAAGTAATATGCAAGGAGCCGAAAGGCCAGCGGTGGTGGGTCAATGCTTTGTTTATAGCTGAAGTACGACGAATTGTTCAACGCGTTGTTCATGATGGCGGCAAACCACGAAACCGTTATGAAGAAGTAAAAAAGGGTAAGCATAAAGCCGCCTTCAATCCACAACCAATAGTCGTATATGCCATGTGAAATTACGGCCAGCGCAAAGAATCCAACATAAATTAGCGGTGAATATTTTTTAGGATGGAATCGATGTAAAACGAAGGCATAGGCTATTAAACAAGAATCGAACATATGGCTCACCGAAGTGAGGACCGCACGCCCGGTAATTATTCCGGGACCTCGAGACAAGAAATACATCACGTTTTCGGTTGCTGAAAAACCCAGCGCTATGACGGCCATAAAGGCAATGTAGTCGATGGGTTCTCGAAATTGATTTCGGAAAGCGCCTAGGATCAATAAAAAAGCAGAGAACTTAAGCAACTCCTCCCATACAGAAACTTGATAAAAATAGAACAAGATGTTATTCGACCAATCCGTGTTTTCAACAAAGGGGAAGAAGGTGGGAACTGTTTTATGCAAGAGAAGAAGCACAAACGGCGCACATGCTCCCAAGGCAAAGCTGGGTATAAGATAAATGAGCTTGGTTTTATCATAAATGTCAATTAATCGGAAGTAATCCAGCCAAATCCAAGCAATGAATAAGGCAATAAACACATAGGCAGCTTCGATCATTGCCGAAATATACAAACTTGTTTTAAAGTTGAAGGCAGCATGGATTAATCTTTTGAAATTCCTATGCTAAACTATCCGTAGTCTGAGGGGCTGGATTGTGTGCTGAGACTACGGATGTTAAATATTAATCCGTAGTCCCCATCGCTTATGCCTGGCTTCAGACTACGGATAGAGTTTTGTGCGGCAATGACTACGGATCTTGTTTTAATTAATCCGTAGTCCCCATCGCGATAGCCTAGCTACAGACTACGGATAGTCATGAAAGGAACGATCATTACGGAAAGATACAAACTTGTGTTAAAGTTGAAGGCAATGTTGCTTAATTTTTTGAATTTCTTATGCTAAACTATCCGTAGTCTGAGGGGCTGGATTGCGTGCTGCGACTGCGGATCTTGTTAAATTTCATCCGTAGTCCCCGTCGCTTAAGCCTAGCTTCAGACTACGGATAGAGTTTTGTGCGGCAATGACTACGGATCTTGTTTTAATTAATCCGTAGTCTCCATCGCGATAGCCTAGCTACAGACTACGGATAGTCATGAAAGGAACGATCATTACGGGAATATACAAACATGATTTAAAGTTGAAGGCAGCGCGGATTAAACTTTTGAAATTCCTATGCTAAACTATCCGTAGTCTGAGGGGCTGGGTTGCGGGCTGCGACTACGGATCTTGTTAATAACTACAGATCTTGTTTTAATTAATCCGTAGTCCCCATCGCTTATGCCAAGCTTCAGACTACGGATAGAGTTTTGTGCGGCAATGACTACAGATCTTGTTTTAATTCATCCGTAGTCCCCGTCGCTTAAGCCTAGCTACAGACTACGGATAGTCATGAAAGGAACGATCATTACGGAAAGATACAAACTTGTGTTAAAGTTGAAGGCAATGTTGCTTAATTTTTTGAATTTCTTATGCTAAACTATCCGTAGTCTGAGGGGCTGGATTGTGTGCTGAGACTGCGGATGTTAAATATTCATCCGTAGTCCCCATCGCGATAGCCTAGCTACAGACTACGGATAGTCATTGCGGGAAAGACAAACTTGTTTTAAACTTGCTCAAAAAGAATGACCGAAGTCGGATATCTTGGTTCAAAAAAATTAATAAAGCTAATTAACTTTGCACCATGCTTAGAACAGTATTAACCCTTTCTCTTTTTCTTTCAGTTTCATGGCGCATTTTTTGTTTTGCGAGCCCCGACACTATTCGAGTAATGCATTATAACTTGTTGAATTATCGAAATACAACGGGTCAATGCACAAACTCCACCAACAACCCTGATGATAAAGATGGATACCTCAGCACCATCGTTCATTCCGTTATGCCGGACGTGATTACCGTAAATGAAATGGGTGCCCATTGGCTCAATCCAAACAAAATATTAACCAATGCTTTGAATGTGGATGGAGTTACGCATTTTGACCAAATGGAGTTTACCAACAACAGCTTTTCGAGCTTAACCAACATGCTTTTCTTTAACACCGAAAAGCTGGTTAAACACAAACAAGAAGTAATTGGGAAATCGATTGGAGGGCAAGAGCTGGTTCGGGTTACTGACGTTTATACGCTGTATTACAAAGATGAAATTGCCTTACTACGAGGCGATACAACCTTTCTTACCTTTATGGTAGTTCATTTAAAGGCTGGAAGCGGTTCGGACGACAAGGTGGAACGTGCGCTTCAAACCGAAGCCATCATGGACTTTGTTGAAAAAAACAAAACGATTGAGAACTATTTCATCTGTGGCGATTTTAACATCCAAACTCACAGCGAGGCTTGTTACAAAAACATGGTTTCACATTCGGATGTGAACATAAAGTTCATTGATCCGATTGATGCGGCGGGTAGCTGGAACAACAATTCGAATTATGCCAATGTTCATACGCAATCCACCCATGTAACCGACACCAGAGGAGGCTGCTTTAGCAGTGGAGGAATGGACGACCGCTTTGATTTTGTGCTGTGCGGGAAAGAAGTGATGGACAACAAATACGGGGTTCAATTGGTACTAGGAAGTTACAAAGCCTTGGGTCAAGACAGCCGCCGATTTAATGGTGATATGAGTTCTCCAGATAACAGCCTTGTGTCAAAAACGGTTTCCAACGCCCTTTATAATATGTCGGATCACTTACCCGTGTTGGTGGATGTGGCTATTGATCAAAAAGGCTTGGGTGTTGATGGACTCAGTGCACAGAGGGTATTGTTTACCATTCAGAAGGCGGATGAAATCAAGGTTTTTTGGAAGAATGTGAAAATAAGCAAGTTGGAGGTGGTAGACATGACACTTAAAAGTGTATATGTAAACGAACAAATCGGGGAACATACAGAACAAGTTATTTCGAAAAACACACTTTCTCCCGGCACCTATATTATCTTTGCCACCGATCAAAACAACGCAGTTTACCAAAGAAAAATAATACTTACACGGTAAATTAATAGCTTGAACGGCGCGCCAATTTTTTATGCAAGAACGGCTCTTACCTTGAGCCTAACAATTTGTTTTGCCATTGCGCAATCGGTGTTTGCGCAGCATAAAAGCTATCAAAAACCAAAGTATGAGTATGTATATTCGGCCGGTCTATCAATCTATTTTGGAGATTTGGCCGGTGCATCGATAGGCGCTACAACCATTCCGTTATATCCCGACAGCGATCTATCACATGCACGATCGATGGTTCTGTTTGGCATCCGGAAAAATATTTCACATCGGTTGGCACTGCGAGGCAGCTTAAGTGCAACCACTTTGTTTGCAGATGAAAGAAACTCTGCGTCCTCTATAAGGGCCGAACGAAACCTTCATTTTAGAACTTCGATTCAAGAATTGAGCGGTTTAGTGGAATACAATCTTATAAACTTTGCGAAGAACAAAAACAACTTCATATTGGAGTATTATGTTTTTGGAGGATTGGGCCTCTTCCATTTTAACCCAAAAGCAAAGTATAAAGATGAATGGGTACGCCTCCAGCCTCTGGGTACGGAGGGACAGGGCGTTAAGCCAGGACTTAAAAAGTACCGAACGGTGGCCTTTTCCTTTCCAATTGGAGCGGGTTTGCGTGCAAACCTAAACCAAGAGTGGACTATTTTTGGTGAGCTGAGCTTTAGGGCAACCGCCACAGATTATTTGGATGATGTGAGCACCGTTTATTATGAGTACAACAAGATTTATCAGGCACATGGTAGAACCGCTGCTGATTTAAGTTATCGTGGAAATGAAGTATCGTATCCAACCAATGTTCCAAGAGGTAATCCAGAAAGCAAAGACAGCTATGCCAGCCTTACCTTAGGGGTGTCGAAAATGTTTGGGTCTAAACGAGTTAAGAGTACTTGGCAAACAAAAGCCACACAGTCTCAAACCGATAATTGTCCGAGATTTTAGGCCCATCGAGCGTTGATATTTTTAGGAATTGCGAAAAATACCCCAAGTCCAGCGAAAAATAAAATACCATCTACTCATTCTACCTAGTCCAAATTAAAACAAGGGCATAGCCATAAACTTGAATCAAATAATAATTTTATTATGATTCAACGAACACCTCTCTTATCGACCCTGTTTCTTTTGGTTTTTGCAACAGCATTAACCTCTTGTCACAAACGAAACACCAGTATTCCGGTGTATGACCCAGAATTTGTTCATCACATCTCGGCATTTACTTCGGGTGTTGTGTCTAAAAATCAGGTTATTACAATTGTTTTAAAGGATGCTATTGACCCCACAAAGGTTAAGCCGTCTGATTTGCAAAACGTGTTTGAGTTCTCGCCTCCAATAAAAGGGTTAGCACGGTGGAATGATGAACGAACCATTTCATTCACGCCGTCGGAGCCGTTGAGCCGAGGAACGATTTATATGACCGTGTTTAATTTAGGTAAACTAAAAAAAGTACAGGCCAACCTTAAAAAATTTCCGTTTCGATTTGAAACCAAGAAACCGGGAATCTGGCTTGGAAGCTTGAATGCTCAAACCTACCCGGATCAAAATTACCGACTCAAGTTTGTTGAATGCAACGTTTCTGTTAATGATGTGGAAGATTTAGAATTGGTAAAGAGCTGCATTACCGCTAATTACCAAGGAAAACCCTTTCCATTTTCACTCAAAAGCTCGGGTGCGCTTCAGTATGTGCTTCGTATGGACAGCTTGCCTAGAGGAGAAGAAAACAGGAAGGCAGAACTCGCAGTAAGTGCTAAACCAATGGGCGGTAACCATACTTTTTCGAAGGCAGTAATTGTACATGGTTTGGGCAACTTTAGAGTAACCACCATACAAGTTGAAAACGAACCTGACCAAAAAGTACATGTATATTTTTCGGATAATATTGCAGAAACACAGAACCTACAAGGCTTGCTAAAAATTGATGATAAACCCATTACGCAATTTTCGTTGAATGGAAACAAGCTAACCTTTTTCCCAGAAAACCGACTGGTGGGTCAACACAACATCCAATGTGCCGCTTCCATTCGCAACTACGCAGGTTTTAATATTAAAAAAGATCATGTTCAAAGCGTAAACTTTCAACGTCCAAAGCCTAAATTAAGATTGGTTGGAAATGGCACCATTGTGCCAGGTGCTAAAGGGGTGGTTTTTCCGTTTGAAGCCATGGGCCTAAAAGCCGTAGATGTTTGGATTTATCAAATTCACGAAAAAAATATTCCGCAGTTTCTTCAAATCAGTGATTTGGAGGGCAGTAGAGAATTGTCGAGAGTTGGTTCCTTGGTGTACAACGGCAAGGTTGATTTGGCACAAAACAAAAAGCCCATTGAAACGGATTGGAATCGATACACCTTGAATCTAAACACGTGGTTAAAAAAAGAACCCGGTGCAATATATCGAGTGCTTTTGGGTTTTCGGCAAAGCTATACGTATTGGGAATGTGAAGATGAAGATGAAGATGAAGTTGAAGGTGAAGGTGACGATGAAGAGGAGGGATCAAATGACATGGGAACTTCGGATCGTGGATTGTTTTACGATTATTACAACAACAGCCTCGACAACTTAAACTCATCTCCGTGCAATTCGAGCTTTTATTATCGCAGTTCCATTTGCCGAAATATTTTGGCTTCCGATGTTGGCATCATTGCAAAGCAGGGCAAAGACGGAATTACGCATTTGATAGCCAGTAACTTACTAAGTTCAGAACCACTTGCAAATGCTAAGGTAACTTACTACAGCTACAACAATCAGGTTATTACAACTACCTATGCCGATGAAAAGGGTATGATCTCTTCAAAGCTGAAGGTGCAGCCTTATCTGGTGGTGGTTACTTCTGGAAATCAACGCGGCTACCTCAAATTGGGAGATGGAAGAGCCAATTCCACATCCACCTTTGATGTGGAAGGTTTAAACATGGAGTCGGGGATAGATGGAAAGATTTATACCGAACGCGGCGTATGGAGACCCGGCGATAGCATGTACATCTGTTTTACGCTTTTTGACCGAGAACGAGTTCTGCCATCAAATGTTCCAGTTCGATTTACCTTAGAAAATCCGCAAGGCCAAAAGGTTTCAACCATGGTTAAAACAAGCTCGGTTGGTGATGTATACGACTTTAGAGCGGCAACCGATCACGATGCGGTAACCGGAAATTACCGAGCCATAGTTCAAGTTGGCGATAATGCCTATTACAAAACAATTGCCGTGGAAACCGTACAACCCAATCGATTAAAAATCAGGTTGGAATCGAGCGATAGCCTTTTGAGTCTGCATCATCCCAACAAGCTAACATTAAGCGCGGCATGGTTGCATGGAGCTCCGGCAAACGGTTTAGATTATAACATTCAAGCTCGTTTGCGCAGCACAAAAACTCAATTTAAGGGCTATGAAGCATATACCTTCGAAGACCATTTAAAGGAGTCTACTTTTCATGAAATGATCGTTGCAACTGGAAAGCTGGATGATGCCAGCACCGCCGAAATAGAACCCACTTTTGAGTTGAACCAGAAAATATCGGGGATGTTAAAGGTTGACTTCATTACTAAAGTTTTTGAAAAAAGCGGAAATTTTAGCACAGATCAAGGCAGCTATCAGCTCAGTCCGTATACTTCGTATATTGGGATTAAAAGTCCCAAAACAACGGCGCAAGACAACAGCTTGGAGACGGATAAGGCGCACCGGTTCGAAATCGTTAATCTCTCGGATAAGGGAAAAGTCGTGCCCAAGGGTAAGGTTGGCATTCGCGTATATAGAATGTCGTGGAGGTGGTGGTGGGATAATCACAACGATGTTGCCAGCTACATGCAATCCAATACCTTACTTCCGTTGCTCGACAGCAGCATTTCGGTACACCAAGGCAAAGGCCACATTGATTTTAAAATGCCATATCCAAACTGGGGCCGCTTTTTAATGGTGGTTACCGATCCCATTTCAGGTCATACTTCCACCAAGCTTTTTTATGTGGATTGGCCATATTGGAGACGCTCAAATAGAGGTGCTCAAGAGCAAGCGAACACCATTGCCCTCACCTCCAATAAATCGAAATACAACCCCGGCGATTTGGCACAGGTAACACTGCCAACTGCCGAAAAAGGGAAGGCCTTAGTGTGCGTTGAAAATGGATCGAAGGTGCTCAAAAAGTTTTGGGTAAATGCCCAGAAAGGAGAAACGAAATTTACCTTCAAGGTAGATAAAACGATGACTCCCAATGTTTACGTTCATGTAAGCTATATGCAACCCTACAGCCAGGTAGAGAATGATTTACCCGCCCGAATGTATGGCATCCTTCCAATTTTTGTGGAGGATAAAGCAACGAGACTTGAACCGGTAATTTTGGTTAAGGATGAAATACGGCCCGATCGGAATGAAGTAATTACGGTGAAGGAATCTACTGGACAAAAAATGACCTATACCCTTGCGGTGGTAGATGAAGGTTTGTTGGATTTAACCCACTTTAAAACGCCAAAGTTGTGGAATCACTTTTACCAAAAACAAGGTTTGGGTGTTAAAACCTGGGATTTGTATGACCAAGTTATGTCGGGGTATGAAGGGAAATGGGGCAATGTATTGAGTGTTGGCGGAGATGAGGAAGGCAGCAGAGGCGACGCCACACATAAGGCATCTCGATTTAAACCAGCCGTGCGTTTTTTCGGGCCCTTTACCTTAGATGCCAATGGAACTAGCCGTCACTTGGTTTCGCTGGGATCATACATTGGTGCGGTGCGCGTAATGTTGGTTGCTCGAAATAATGGTGCTTTTGGAAGTGCAGAAAAATCTGTAAAAGTTAAAAAGCCCATCATGCTCGTTACCACAGTTCCTCGTGTATTAAGTGCCGGCGAACGGATTGCCATTCCAGTGAACGTATTTTCGGTAACCGATGAAGCCAAAAAAGTGGAGGTTACCATTAAAGTTAGTGGCAACATCAGCACAGAAGGAGAGACTTCTAAAACCATACGCTTCACCGGAGCTGGAGATGAAGTGGTGGATTTCTATGCATCCATTCCAGAAATGATTGGAAAGGCAAAGATTGTTGTAACCGCAGTGAGTGGGAATGAAAAAGCTGTGAGCACCACCGAAGTTGAAGTTCGAGCGCCTAATCCGTTGGTTAGTACGGTGGATGAATATGCCATTAAATCGGGAGGTAAGCTTGATTTAAAGGCAGTTATGGATGGACTTTCGGGTACAAATACTGCCATTGTTGAATACTCCAGTCTTCCTCCAATAAACCTGCAACAGCGCATTAATCAACTCATTCAATATCCGCACGGGTGTGTAGAACAAACCACAAGTTCTGTTTTTGCACAAATGTTTATCGAAGAATTTGTTGAACCAACGGTGGATCAAAAGAAGTCAATTCACCAAAATGTTCAAGCCGCAATTCATCGGTTGAGAGGTTTCCAAACTTCAGATGGAGGGCTGGGTTATTGGCTTGGAGCGCGACAAACAAATGCATGGGGAACCAACTACGCCGGTCACTTCATTACGTGCGCTAAGCAGCGAGGTTATTCCGTAGCTCCCGATTTCTATGACAATTGGTTAACCTTTCAACAAAATTCTGCTCGTAACTACTCAAAAGGAAATGGAGAAGAAGAGATGATTCAAGCGTATCGCCTGTATACTATGGCGTTGGCTGGTAAACCCGATTTAACTTCCATGAATCGAATGCGAGAAGGTGGAGTTTCATCCAATCCGGCAAAGTGGAAACTTGCTGCGGCCTACATATTGGCTGGTATGCCGGAAGTAGCTGAAAACTTGTCAAAACAAGCTACTACAGATTCGGAGAGCTATTTAAATCATGGTCGCACTTATGGATCTCAACTGCGCGACGATGCTATGATTTTAGAAACCATCATCCTACTTAAAAAACCGGAACAAGGGGTAATGCTTCTTCGAAGAATCAGCGAGGCTCTTGCCAGTAACCGATGGATGAGCACCCAAGAAACGGCGTATGCGCTCATTAGTTTGGCGGGCTACCATGCCAATGGAAAGTCAGGAGAAAAAATGTCGTTCACCTATACCAACCGTGGATCCGCTCAGCGCATTGTTTCATCGAAACCCATTGCACAAATGACGGTGTTGGATCAGGCCAAGCCGCAAACCTATGCCACTCAATTGCACAATACATCTACGCAAATGCTCTTTGTACGGGTAATTAAACAAATGGTTCCGTTAAAAACAGACACAACCATTGTACGCAACAACTTGCAAATGTCGGTGCATTACGTTGATTTTGAAGGTTTTGCAGTAAATCCTGCCGTTTTGGTGCAGGGACAAGAATTTAAGGCAATTGTAAAAATCAAGAATCCAGGAACCCGAGGGAACCTCCAAGACATGGCCTTAAACCATTTGATTGCAGGTGGTTGGGAAATACAGAACGCTCGTTTAACCGGTCAAGACGAAGCGCAGAACTATACGTATCGGGATATAAGAGATGATCGAGTTTACACCTACTTTGATTTAAATAGAAACAACGAGGTAGCTTATACACTTAATCTAACGGCAACCTATGCAGGTAAGTTCTACTTACCGGCCGTTGTTGCTGAAAGCATGTACGACCACAGCGTTATGGCCAAGGTGCCGGGACAGTGGGTGGAAGTGCATAAAAAAGAAAAGGAGCTCGGCAAGTAAACCAACAAATTTTTTGTACATAAAATCCTGATTACAATTGGGTTAAACTATCGGCAGACGAGGGATCGTCTGCCTTTTTTTTTGTGGCTTTAATTAAATCGTTTGAGCATTATTTTGGTTATATCAAGTTGCACCGTGTACTTTTGCTTCCACTCTAAACCGGCAAATTTCTAGGTTATTTGTGGAGTTGATTCAAGGTATGGCAGGTATTTACATTCATATTCCCTTTTGCAGACAGGCATGTCATTATTGTGATTTCCACTTTGCAACCTCGTTAAAAGATGCCGAGCGCATGATCGAATGCATGGTTTTGGAAATGAAACAACGATCTGATGAAATTGGATCGGCAGAAATTGAAACCATTTATCTGGGAGGTGGAACACCAAGCATTCTAGAACCAAAGCACTATGACCAATTGTTTCAAACCATTCATCAATGTTTTTCCCTATCGAACGATCTGGAAATAACCCTTGAAGCAAATCCAGAAGATTTAAATGCTGAACGATTGAGTCACTTTAAATCATTGGGTATTAATCGATTAAGCATCGGAGTGCAATCGTTTCGAGATGAAGACCTGAAATGGATGAACCGAGCCCATAGTGCTGAAGAAGCTCGAGCTGCCATTGAACTTGCCTTGCAATTTGGGTTCAAAGATCTGAATTTGGATTTAATATATGGCATTCCAAACATGACCCAAAGGGCGTGGCAGAAGAATGTAGATGAGGCGCTTCTAATCGGTGTGAATCACATTTCCGCGTATAATTTAACGGTAGAATCCGGAACAGCATTGGCGCATTTTGTAAAAAAAGGAACGAGTAAAGACGTTGATGAAGAACAATCCATTGCGGAGCTCAACTACCTAAAACAAGCTTGCGCTCAACACGGATGGGAGCGCTACGAAATTTCGAATTATTGTAAAGCGGGCAATTATGCCAAACACAACACGAATTATTGGCGAAGTATCTCCTATTTTGGCTTTGGCCCATCGGCTCATTCGTTCAATGCCACCGAGCAAACTAGACGATGGAACGTTCGGAACAATGCCAAGTATATGAAAAATGTGGAGAATGGCAGCTTGTACTTTGAAATGGAAAAACTGAGCATTCGTAATCAATTCAATGAGCTTTTAATGTTGGGCCTGCGAACGAAATGGGGTGTTGACATCCGTGAAGTTCAGGAACGCATTTCCGAATTTTCGGATGCTGAAGCTGTTGCTGCGAGCTTTCATCAATCCATTCAAGATCTCGAAGTTAAAGGCTGGATGCAACGCCATGGAGCATCCCATTTTTTAACTGAAGTTGGTAAAAACTATGCAGATGCCGCCTTAGCCGAACTCTTTCTTGAAGAGACTTCGTAAAAAAATCCCAAAGTCTAATATCCAAAACGTTGTATTTCACGCATACTAAGTTAGTTGGGGTATTCCTCCATGTGGAATGAAATTCAGTTTGCAAGGTGTTAATTATACATTCACCACAAAAAGTGCATTGGTATTTGCTATACAAAACGTACTTTTGTTTAACATTAAATAACGAAGATTAAACAAAATTGAAATCAGTTGCAATCATAGGAAGCGGATTTTCTTCGCTTAGTGCTGCGTCGTATTTGGCGGCGGCTGGTTATTCCGTACATATTTTTGAGAAGAATGATTCATTGGGCGGTCGTGCTCGGAAGTTTGAAGACCAAGGTTTTCATTTCGACATGGGCCCGAGTTGGTATTGGATGCCCGAGGTGTTCGAGTCTTTTTTTGCTGATTTCGATCATACCACTTCCGATTTTTATGAATTGATTCGATTGGATCCATCCTATCAAGTAATTTTTGAGGATCAAACGTTGCCGGTTCCTGCCACAAAGGAACGATTCTTGGATATGGCGGAAGAACTGGAACGGGGCTCTCATGAGAAAATATCCAACTACCTTAACGAAGCTGAATATAAGTACAATACGGCAATGAAGGGCTTTGTTCAAAAACCTTCTTTATCGTTTACAGAATATTTGCATCCGGGATACTTGTTCAAGGCCTTAAAGTTGAACATGTTTAACTCGGTAAGTGCGCATGTAGAAAAGGTTACTAAGAATAAAAAGCTTCGCGAAATCTTGGAGTTTCCTGTGCTTTTTTTGGGAGAAACTCCCAAAAGAATTCCCGCGATGTATTCGATGATGAATCATGCAGACATTGCCTTGGGTACCTGGTATCCGATGGGAGGGATGCATAAAATTATTGAAGGCTTTGAAAGCGTTGCAAGAGAATTGGGGGTAAAAATACACCTCAACTCACCGGTGGAACGCATTGATATAAACGCTCTAAATCAAGCCGGCATTGTAGTAAACGGAAATTCTAGGGGCTTTGATGTTGTTGTTTCTGGCGCCGATTACCATCATACCGAACAATTTTTGCTACCGGCTCAGCATAGAACCTATTCTCCCAACTATTGGAAATCCAAAACCTTTGCACCGAGTTGTTTGATTTACTATATTGGAATCAATCGAACGCTACCAAAGCTTGAGCATCACAACTTGTTTTTTGATGCCAACTTCTCGCAACATGGCAAAGAAATATATGAAACGCATAAATGGCCGGAAGATCCGCTATTCTATGTTTGTTGCCCATCCAAAACAGATCCATCTGTGGTGCCAGAAGGATGTGAAAACCTCTTCATCTTAATCCCCGTTTCCACCGAAATTGAAGATAGTCAAGAAATCCGAGATGAGTATTTCGAGAAGACGAAGCTGCGCATTAAAAATCAAACGGGCGTTGATATTTCTGACCACATATTGGTTCAAAGAAGCTACGCACGTTCCAACTTTATTTCGGATTATAACGCGTATAAAGGCAATGCATATGGATTGGCCAATACGTTGAATCAGACGGCATTTTTAAAACCGAAAATGAGACACAAAAAGATACAAAACCTATATTTCACCGGACAGCTCACCGTTCCAGGGCCCGGCGTTCCACCTTCAATTATTTCCGGACAAATAGTAGCCAACTTAGTTTCAAAGAATCACCCAATATGAATCCAATTTACAAAAAAATTTCGCTTAAAAGCAGTGCTTTTATCACCCAATCGTACAGCACGAGTTTCTCGCATGGAGTGCGACTCTTGCATCGAAATATTCAACTTCCAATCCACGCCATTTATGGCTTTGTGCGTTTGGCAGACGAAATCGTGGATACCTTTCACGATCAAGACCAAGCCCAATTGTTGGATGAATACAGAACTGCAACTTACAAGGCTATGGAACGTGGGCACAGTATAAATCCGGTGCTGAACAGCTTTCAATGGGTGGTTAACAAATATGGCATTGATCGGGAGTTTATAGATTCATTCTTAAACAGTATGGAGATGGATTTAGAGCAGAAATCGCACGATCAGCTTTCGTACGCTTCATACATTTTGGGATCGGCAGAGGTGGTTGGGCTCATGTGTCTTCGCGTATTTTGCAACAATGATTCTAAGCAATTTGACGAGCTTAAACCCCATGCAATGAGCTTGGGTTCGGCCTTTCAGAAGGTAAACTTTTTACGCGATATTAAAGAAGACGTGGAAGAATTGGGTCGGGTTTATTTTCCAGGAATCTCCTTCGATGATTTTAATGCCAATGTGAAAAGTCAAATAGAAGAGGAGATTCTAAGAGAATTTGATCATGCTTTTATTGGCATACAAAAACTGCCAGCATCCAGTAAACTGGGTGTTTATACCGCCTATATGTATTACAAAACCCTTTTAAAGAAGATCATGAGGTCGAATGCTCATGAACTTTTTTCGAGAAGAATTCGAGTTTCGAATGCCCAGAAATTGGCGCTGATGTTGCAATCACGAACCCGATTTGAACTGGGTATGTTATAAGTTTGCACTTTATGAAACTCACAACCTCAAGTATTTTAGCTTTGGTGCTCTTTACCGCTGGATCCAACCAAGATCTTTTGCTCAATATTCGAACCGCATATCCGTATTGTTCCGATCGATTGGTCATTTGTGAAGGGTATTTGGAGCAATTGGAAAAAGCGCCTCAAAGCGCTGTATATCAAGGATATAGGGCGGCTTTAACGATGATTATGGCAAATCATGTTTCAAATCCCATAACAAAACTCGAGTATTTCAAACGTGGAAAGGCAAACTTAGAATCGGTCATTGCTCAGCACCCTTTCGAGATTGAACTTCGATATTTGCGGTATTCCATTCAACGAGAATGTCCTTCATTTCTTAGATATAACAATGCGTTGGAAAACGATTTGAAGTTTTTACAAGCTGAAGTTACAACGTTAACCGATGCTACCTTACAAGCCATGATTGTTGAAATAATTAAAAAATAAACGATGTATGCTCTATTAACAATTGGTGTTTTTTTCTTTATGGAGTTTGTGGCCTGGTTTACCCACAAGTACGTAATGCATGGGTTCTTATGGTCTTGGCACAAAGATCATCACGTTAAGGAGTCGAAGATTTTGGAGAAAAACGATCGATTCTTTTTGGTTTTTGCCATTCCAAGCGCAACTTCCTTTGTTGTTGGATCTGTAACTCAACACACCTTTATGTTATTTATTGGGCTGGGAATATTGCTCTACGGGTTAGCCTATTTTTTCGTTCACGAAATCTTTATCCATCAACGTCTCCGGTTCTTTAGAAGAAGTAATAATAAATACTTAAAAGCCATCCGAAAAGCACATAAAGTGCATCACAAGCATTTAACAAAGGAACACGGCGAGTGCTTTGGAATGTTAATGGTTCCATGGAGGTATTTTAAAGAAGCGAGATGAACGCTTTCTATTTATCAAACGGCCGATAGCTAAATCCAACCATTCCCATCAAAGATTTATGCCGGAAACGATCGTTGGCAAAGTTGTACGGCAAGGTGTTTATTGTGGTGTATTCGGTAAATAGGAAGCTGAATCCAAGCCGTATACTCATCTGATTATTAAATCGGTACATTCCAGAAAGTTCGCTGTTGAGCATGCCCACATCGTTATCGCTTATCAATAAAAGGTTGCCAACTGTTGGCCTAGCAACTTCAATTTTGTTCGCTTCCGGCGGAGCTGAGCTGGAAATAACGTGGGCATCTATATCACCACCAAATGAAAGTCCGGCAGCATCAATATTAAAACCTACCGCCCATTTTTCATTAAAATCATATTGCATGTAAATCGCGGCATTAATGGAGCCCATCCCAAATTTCCCAACTGGGGTAATCGTATCGATGTTTTCGTTGAATATTGGGCTGAAAAATATCTGTGGACCGGTTTTTTTTGAGGTAAGCTTTGCAGGAGCTGTGGTAAATAATTGTTGATTGCCGGCGTAGTAATTAAGACGCACACCATAACCCAGTTTAAACTTGTCGTTTTTAGTTACACCGTGTACTTGGCTCCAGCTTAATGCACCCATAAATTCAGATAATCCGGCGCTTAGGGCTATATCAAAGGTGTTATTTTGTTTGAAGGGCGTTTGTGCAAATGCGATATGACCACTGCAAACTATGATGATGATTAAGAATATTTTTTTCACTTTGTCTTCCACTTGTTGTTAAAAGGCTTCAGCAAATACGATGTATAAGCCATGACTGTCGTACGAACGACCATAATCGATTCGAATATTAGCGTTCGATTTTAAGTCGTGTTTTATTCTTAGTCCAACGCCGTAAGTGCAATTCCAACCACTGTTGTTGAAGGTTGATACAGATTGATACACCTTGCCAACATCGCCAAAGGCAGCCACGCCTATTCTGCTGAATATCATTTTGCGAAGCTCTGCTCGAATGATACTTGCGTTGTTATCTCGGAAACGCCCCATGTAATAACCCCGCAGAAATCTCGGTCCACCCAGCTTAGGCATCATTCTAAAGGGAACCACTCCAACGTTGTTGAACAGACATACATTGGCATTTAGCACAAGATCATTAGCAAAGGTTTTGTACAAACGAGCATCAAGCCAAGTATTTGTAAATGAGCCCGTTTGATTGCGATGATCGCCGTATCGCACAATTCCACCTTGAATAAAGTAGCCCTTGCATGGGTTAAAAATATTATCTCGCTCGTCTTTTAAGAAACTGAATCCAAGGCCAGAGCTGGCATATCCCTTGTTGGTAAAAGTGAAAGAAGGAGTTTTTATAAACTTGTTTAAATCTGTGAGGGCTTGGTGATGAACCACCAAACCAATATAACTTTTAGGTTGTACCTCAACATAGGCAAAATTTTTGAAGTTTACCAAGTTGAAATCAATGAGGCAAGCATCGTTTACTTGTGTTTCGTTGCCAATTCCAAAGTAAAACTCTGGGAAACGGGATAAATCATTAGAGCCCATCAAATAGATGTTTTGTTTTAAAAACTTACCATAGATGTTGTGATCGTTTTGAAGCTGGATTTGCTTTCGAAAGGTTACATCCAGGTAGAATTGCGCATTCGAATTGCTAAGGTCACTGTGTTTGCTTTCGCGTTCCACCAAAAGCAAAACACCCACACCTATTGTCGTTTCTGGCGTGTAGAAAGCGGAAGGCAGTGCTTTCCAAACCGCATGTTTTGACGTAGTCTCCTGATGCAGTTGTGAATAAGCGGTTAAACTCCATCCAAGAAAAGCTATTAATAGTGATAATCTCAACGTTATTTAATTGTGGTAAGCACTCTGTGTTGGTACCAAATTTAAAGGTATCCTGACCACTTTTCAACCCAAACCAAAAGTTTTACCCTGCATTGAATGAATAACTTGGTTTCTCAACCATTTTTGGCTCGATAATATCTTTAAGGTAAAATGGTTTAAACTTGGGTTTAACATCAATAAATTCAGGTATTTAGCCTTATTTACTCGTCCACCAAGATGTTTGTTCCAAAAACGATCGTAGTCCGGATGAATGTCTTCTGCATTTAATCCATGATGTGAAATTATTTTGGCGAGCTCGTTGGCAGATCGGGCTGCCATGCTCATCCCGTTGCCCGAAAGTGGACTGATGCTTCCCGCAGCATCGCCCAGGTACACCATGCCTTTTTTTCTTGAATAGGTGGCTTGCTTATTAAACTTAATATTGCTGATAACCAGTGGGTTATCGTACATATGATGTATGTTGTCGAAGATGTTGGCCAGCTCTGGGTTGCTATGTAAAATAGCTCGTTCCATCGTCTCGATGTTGTTGCCGTGTTTTACCAATTGCTTGGCATCTACCAAATAACAGAGGCAATATTTATCATCTTCAATCTTGCTGATGCCGCAATAGCCTTGTTTAAAGCTGTGTAATGAAATCTCATCAGTGGGTAAATGAAAATCGGCGGACGGCTTGATGTGATATTTTACTCCAATGAAGTTTTTTAAGGCGCGTCGCTCCGGTTTTACTGCAAAACTTGGGCGATATTTACCAAAGGCTCCAACTATTAATTTGCAATCGAACCGATTAGATGCGGTTTGGATGGTATTCTCTGTTACACGATGCACCTTCATTTGTTGATGCACCTCAACCTTGAGCTCGAGCATTCGTTCTATTAGAAGCTGGTCGAGTAAATACCGGCTTATGCCGAGGCCACCCATTTTTAATGGGGTGCGCAAGGTTCTACCGTTTTGAGAAGTTAATTTTACGTGTTCAATTTCCGGCAGCTTGTGATCGCTCATCTTAATCCCAACGTCTTCAAAAAATTGTATGGATTCATTAGACACAAATTCGCCGCAAACTTTATGTCGAGGAAATGAATCTTGATCGATTACCACCACCTTAAAGCCTTTTAAGGCCAAACAGATTGCCAAAGAGGAGCCTGCAATTCCAGCACCAATAATGCCAACATCGTATTCGATTTCCCTATCCATAAACCACAATTTTATGTCGGAAAGCCCAACGGTTTTGCAATGTATAGTTTTTAGCCCCGGCCAGCATTAAAATTCTCTTCCATTCTCTTTTTTTAAATCCACGGCGAACAGATAGTGGAGCATCGTTTTTCACTAAGCGCGAACGGGAAAACAGCTTTGTCAAAACTTTGATGCTTAAATAGGCAAAATAATTACGCTCTAAATCATTAATTATTAGCACCTTGCCGTTTGATATGGTGGATTTTATAAACTGAATTATTTCTTCTTCGCCCAGATGATGCATAAACAAACACGCATGAATAATGTCAGCATCCGCGCTTTCCTTAAATATGTTTTTGTAATCATCCGTTATCCATTCCATTTCATTTTCAATGTCTTTTTTCTTCGCGTAGGCAATGCACGTAGAATTATAGTCGCATCCAACAAAATGAAGTCCATCGATCATGATAAGTTCTTTTTTTAAATAACGAAGCGTATCGCCTCCACCGCAACCAATATCAACAATTTTTCTTAAACCGGGTTGTCGCTCAATAACTTCTTTCACAGCTTTTACCGAAATGGCGTATCCACCAAGCAAGGTGTTAATTCGATCCAGTTCATCCAGGGTTTTGAAGAGATCCACCTCTGGTATGTTTTCGGCATCGATTAATTCCTTTTGATGAGATCTATTTGCCAACATAATTTGCATATAAGGTTTCAAAAGTTAGGCCGGGTCCAAAGGCGCATGCAAATACGGGATTTTGATTTTCAGTATCATCCAAAAGTTGTTTTAATATAAAAAGTATGGTGGCTGAGCTCATATTACCATGCTTGCGCAGAGTATCTCTTGAGGCAAGTAATGCCGTCTTTTTTAGCTTAAATTTCTGCTCAATCACATCAAGAATTTGAACTCCACCAGGGTGAACAGCCCACCGCAGTTGATCCAAATCAGCAATGTTATAGGATGGGGGAAGGTGAATGTGTTCATGAATTATTTTTGGAACCGTGCTTTTTAATTCCATTAAAAAACCGTGTTCGGATATGTTCCAAGCCATGGCATTTTTGCTTTCTGGAAGCACATCACTGGTAAATCCGTCCAATCGAAGTCCGGTTTGATCTTCCTCCGAGGAAACGATTGCAGCCGCCGAACCGTCGCCAAAAATTAAATTCGACAAGAGATAATCATCGGCAAAAGACTTTTGAAAGTGAAGGGTACACAATTCTACGCTCACGATTAACACCTTGCGATTGGGTTGTTGGCAAATGGTTTTGGCTAATCTCAGTGCAATGATTCCGGCATAACATCCCATGAAGTTTATGTTATACCGATGAATGTTGGTTGGAAGGCTGAAAGTGCGAATTAAATCGTACTCCAAGCCGGGAGCTCTCATACCTGTGCACGAAACCACAATGAGATCGGTAAAGGTTGAATGATTGATTCCCACGCCAAGATTCACCACGGCTTTAAACGCCAACTTTTGAGCTTCGAGATGAAAAAGTTCCATCTTTTCCGTCAAATTGTGATTAAATGGCCAAGTAAGGACTGGCAAGACACTGAAGCGAGTATCGATTCCTGATTTTTTACTCAAGAAGTTAATTTTTCGGGCCGTATCGGAATCTTCAGCAAGACTCCCATAGAATTCGGCAAAAGTGCTTTGTTCTACACGCTTTGATGGGTTGGCGGTTGCTATGTTTGTTAATGTAGCCAAGTGGATTGAATTAATAAATAGCCAAAAAATGAATTCATACAAACTGCTGTAATGATATTAATTTTCATTGTGTTGGAGTAGTTCGCTTCCGATTCATCTCTGCGAACTTTTAACATCCAACGTATAAAATACAACACGATGGGTAACTGAAAAATCATCAGGAGATAAAACAACCACAAATCACCCATTGATCTGAAATATAAGAAATAACACAGCGTTGCTAGAATAAAGAAGACGCCTGAAAAAATGAAGGTTCGCATATAGCCAAGCCGTGCGCTCAATGTTTTAACTCCATCCATTTCATCCGAGTTGTGTTGGTAGATTTGGGTTAGAGGGTACATCGCACCAATTTGAAAAGATGCAGCTGAAACCGCCCACCAAATTCCACTGTCTTGAAGTGAAAGATCTGCCTGAAGTTCAAATAAAATGAAGAAAAAGGTAAGTCCACCTTGAAAGAGAAAAATAATGAGAAAAGATGGAAGTGCAAATCGCTTTAAACGGATGGGACGATAGCTATAAATCCTTGAAAATAAGATATATATGCAAATAAACCCAAAGAAGGTTAGACCCATCAGAAAAAAGGAAGCAGTTAAGGCAAGCACATCAAAAACATTGGCTAGAAGTAGGACATAGCCATTGGTAGGTGGGGGATTTTTAAGTCCGCCAATGCTGCCTTTATCGTCGTCGTAATATGAATTAAAGGCGTTGCTTGCTGGATATAACAGTACATGCAAAATCACAAAGACCAACCAAAATTTTGTCGGCGAAATAACGGGGGCTTGCGAAGCTGAAAACAAAAAAACAGGCAACAGCAAAAGAGAAAAGTGAAACCGCAAGTGTATGAAAGCTTGTTTGAGCAAGGTGATAATTCTTAAAAATCGGGAGTAATTGTAACTGTGCTTTGTCGAAAGTATCTGCCAATCCTGACTTGCCAAAGTGTAATCCACCCTTGCCCAACAGGATCGCCTTTTTCAACCACATTAAACTCCATGCCGTTTACGAAGGCGGTGTTGAGCTGCCAATTTTTGCCCAAGGGAAAGGCATAGCCAATCTCAAATGTTGGTTGAAGCACTACAATTTGTGTTGAACCTTTGTTAATGGTTTGAGAAGAATCAATCCAATCTACCTTCATATTCCACCAATCCAGTCGGCTACCTAAATAAAAACCAGAACATTCTTGTTTAAAATAATAGCGATATCCAAGAGATATGCCTATCCCTCCACCCTTTTCATCGTCATTGTAACCAGAAAAATCTTTTCGTTTGGTTTGATTATAACCTATGCGCTGATTAAATGCATGATGAAGAAATGAAATTTCATATTCAGCGGCTAAAATATTACCAGCCGGATAAAAATTGTATTCCAAACCCATTTGTATTTTAGTCCATCTTTTGAATACTTGACCTGAAACGGTATTGAACATGAAAAGAAATATAAATAAAACGATAAGTTGATAGGTAAAAGGGTAAATCTTTTTGGGTGCGAATGGAGCCATCACTTCAAAAGTAAGCCAATTGTATGTTTGGCTTGGGTAAAAAAGATTAATGCTGTTGGAGTGAGCGAACAACATGCCAAGATAAAAGGGGTAATGTCTATTTTTGCGACGATGCAAACTCAGCTCCAAGTATATAACACATTATCGGCTTCATTAGAGCCTTTTGAACCCATCAACCCACCCTTTGTTGGCATGTATGTTTGCGGTCCAACGGTTTACAGCGAGGTGCACATTGGAAATGTACGGACTTTTACCTCGTTCGACATGATATATCGGTATCTAAAGTTTTTGGGATACAAGGTTCGTTACGTTCGAAATATTACGGATGTGGGTCACTTATTGGATAACGAAGAGGACCGGATTTCTAAAAAAGCTCGTTTGGAGAACATTGAGCCCATGGAAGTTGTGCAGCGATATACGGTTGATTTTCATACGGTTATGTCGAAGTTTAATGCCTTGCCTCCCGATATTGAACCCACTGCCACCGGCCACATCATAGAACAAATTGAATTGGTTCAGAAAATTTTGGATACGGGCTTGGCCTACGAAGCAAACGGCTCTGTGTACTTTGATGTTGAAGCCTACAGCAAAACGGAAAACTACGGGGCCTTGTCTGGAAGAAACTTAGATGACTTGCAGAGCAATACACGAGATTTGGAAGGGCAATCCGATAAAAAAAGTCCGTTCGACTTTGCCATTTGGAAGAATGCGGATGAAAGCCACATCATGAAATGGTCATCCCCTTGGGGCATTGGTTTTCCTGGATGGCATTTAGAATGTTCCGTAATGAGCACCAAATATTTGGGTCAAACTTTTGACATCCATGGAGGTGGAATGGATTTAAAATTTCCACACCACGAATGTGAAATAGCCCAAAACAAAGCGGGCTATGGACATGAGCCGGTAAAATATTGGTTGCATACAAACATGCTCACCTTCAACGGAAGAAAGATGGCAAAGAGCGAAGGTACTGGAGTAACGCCCAACGAAATGCTCACCGGGAATCATCCGTTGCTTACTCAGGCCTACAATGCGAGCACCATCCGTTTTTTTATGTTGCAAGCTCATTATCGCAGCACCTTGGATTTTGGAAACGAAGCCTTGCAAGCAGCCGAAAAAGGATTGAAAAGATTGATGGAGGCTGTTAAAAATTGTGAAACCCTGCCTGTTGGACTTTTGTCTTCTGTGTCTGTTAGTGATTTAAAATCAAAGCTTTATGAAGCAATGAATGATGATTTCAATACGCCAATAGCGGTGGCCCATTTATTTGAATTTGTAAAATGGGTAAACTTGATTAAAGAGGGTACTGAAACCATTACTGAAACGGATTTGGTTGAATTACGAGAACTGGTTCAAGGGTTCATTTTCGATGTAATGGGCTTGAAAATGGAGGAAGAGGTAGGAGGAAATGAACAGGTTGATGGGCTTATGTCGTTTATACTTTCGTTGCGCAATGATGCGAAGGCGCGTAAAGATTACGCAACTTCCGATCAAATTCGGGATGAATTAAAGGCCCTGGGCTTTGAGATTAAAGATGGGAAAGACGGCACAACGTACGCCAAGAGTTGAAGGAAGTAACTATGAATTTGAAAATGAAATATTTGACAATACTTGGGTCCATCATTATTTGCGCTTCATTGGTTGCAATGAGCGGTTGTAAGCCAGATCCATCGGGTAAAGGTGGTGGCAAAAAAGATGTGCCTAAAGTAGATCCCAAAAATACGGTTCAAGTAGAATTTAATGCAGACTCTGCGTATCGATACGTAGCCGAGCAAGTGGCCTTTGGCCCAAGGGTTCCAGGAACGGCGGCTCACGGACGAACATTGTTTTATTTATTAAAGCAGCTTCAACGTTTTACCGATACGGCCTTTATTCAGGCTGGAGATTTAAAGATTAGCACGGGAGCCATCTTACCGGTGAGCAATGTATTTGGACGAATTAATCCCGAAAATCCGAATCGTTTTGTTTTGGCAGCACATTGGGATACGCGTCCACAATCGGACGAAGATCCATTCATTAATGATAAACCAGCCGATGGTGCCAACGATGGAGCAAGTGGAGTGGGAGTATTAATAGAGATTGCTCGACAATTGCAGAAGTTAAACCCAACGCTGGGCATAGACATTCTATTTTTTGACCAAGAAGATGGGGGTTTACGCAGAGGTGCTCCAGACACTTGGTGTGTTGGTTCGCAGTTTTGGGGTGATTGGGCCATTAAGAATCGATATACCAGCATGGGCGGAATTTTGTTGGACATGGTGGGCGCCAAAGGAGCAACTTTTGGACATGAAGCGCATTCCATCCAATTTAATCAAAGTTTGATGCTCGAAACATGGAGAATTGGCCAACAATTGGGGTACGGCGCTTACTTTGTAAATGTAGCAGGGGGTTTGATAACCGATGATCATTACTACATGAATACCTTGGCGGGAGTTAAAATGATCGACATTATTCATTACGATTTAAATACGCCAAATAACTTTCCAAGCCACTGGCATAAACAAACCGACAACATGGATGCCATTGATAAGGCCACTCTAAAAGCAGTAGGTCATACGGTATTGCAGTTGGTTATGAATAAAAATTAAGCAGGAATTAATTGCGCTCATCCAAGAGGTACAGGGTTTCGTTTTCTTTTTTCATCAAAAATTCTTCCCGCGCATATTTTT
This sequence comes from Bacteroidia bacterium, assembly GCA_047614125.1. Classification (GTDB taxonomy): domain Bacteria; phylum Bacteroidota; class Bacteroidia; order NS11-12g; family UBA9320; genus JBLHHI01. Next base: position 56,421 of record JBLHHI010000003.1, read on the forward strand.
CAAGGCTGTTAACATCACTGTTTAAAGATTCGCGCTGATGTTTAAGTTTTTCAATTTCTTCGAGATAAAAGTCCTTTTCGTTGGATAGGTCTCTAATTTCTTGTCCTAGCCGATATTGATAAATCAGATTATTGCTGTCGAAAAAAACCACCCAAACCAAGGCCGCAACAAAAATGAGTAAGTACTTATTCTTATAAATAGGTTTTTTCACAAATACGAAAGTACAAATTGCCATAGCGAGAACATTTACTTTACCCAAGATATTTATTCGGCATGTTGGATGATGTGTCTACATCAATCGCCATCGAACCTGTTTCGAGTTTTGTACTCTTAAATATCAATTAACTTTGTGTGCGAACCCAACCATCTGTTTAAAACGGTCGTATATACCGATACTTAACGGAAAACACATCATTTATGAAACGATCTTACTCACTTTGCTTGGCGGCTTTCTTACTTCTTTTAAATCTGCAATTACAAGCGCAAACCAACATTCCGGCTCTGATTACGTCCGATCAAACTTGGGATATTTCTGGTAGTCCGTACCGACTTACTCAAAACGCATACATCGATACGGGTGTAACCGTTCGAGTAATGCCCGGTGTTCGAATCACTTCAATTAAATGGAACATACGATTGCTAATTGATGGCAATTTTGAAGCCGTTGGCACCAAGGATTCAATTATTGAATTCGATACCATGCAAATTGC
>JBLHHI010000004.1:0-55173 GCA_047614125.1 Bacteroidia bacterium
ATGACTTTGGATTCTCCACTGAATATGGTGAACCATTCAGCGGTGGTGAAATGATGGGAAATAGAATTCGCATAGGAGACTATCCAATTGACCAAAACGTGCATTTTAAAGAAGACTATTCTAAGGGGTACTACACAGATTTATTTAACACATGGCACACAATACTGGCAAATTTTTCCACTGGTCAGATAGATTGGGGAAAGAAACACAGATGGATCTGGTATTATCATTCATCTGATCAATCATGGAATATGCGAAGATATGTCACCCCAAGAAATTATGATTTTAATTCGTTTAAGCCGCAATTTGACGACCGTAAACTATCTAGTATTAAGGGGAATGGAGCATTTGGTGGCTATAAAATGTTCCCCATGAGTGACGGAGTTTACGGGTCGTCTGTACTTCTGAATGCTCAAATTCAAACCAAACTGCCTCTAGCAAGTATGACCACATCTGTCTGTCGTGCTTACCTACCTGACAGTTCTTTAGTTAGATGGAGTGGTGACCTTGCCGCTGGTGTAGCTATAGACATTTATACAGAAAGATATCGTCCTTTAGGCATGCCCGATGGCAAGTACACGTTTGTCTCAGGAGAAGTAGTGATCGTTGCAGGTGGACTGGTTGAGTCTGTAAATAAACCTTCAGGAGATAAAATGGAAGTTGCCGGTGAGAAGTACAAGTGTTCAATGATGTCGACATCGTACAAGTTACCAAAACCTTGGGGAGAACTTATTTACCCGGCAAGAAAACTTATTGCTTATCCAACAACACAAAGCTATTTACACGTTAGTGGATATTATAGTCATCCAGAAATAATAGGAAATAAGAAAATACAGGTACCGTCAGCACCAGTTCGCCTTATGTTTAGAGTTGTACCGCCAAAATAGATTAAAATGAAATTAAAAATAATTCTGTTAACGGTCTGTATAGTTTTGTTCCTGCCTCGTGTAAATGGACAAAATGAAACTCCTATCACACAAGATAGTATCGGTCAAGAAAAATCTATTGACCCTTTAGATATTTATATCTTTTGCAAGGTCGGGGAAAACGAAGTAAAGCTACGATGGGCTCCTTCTAATCCTGACATCTGGCTTAAGGGCAACAAATATGGATACCAACTCGAGAAGGCCATTATGATGCCGAATGAAGAGCTGGTTTTTAAAAAAATGGCTGCTCAGTCAATAAAACCTTGGCCATTAGAAGAATGGCAAAGTATTGCCAACGCTGAACACCCATATGCTGCTGCCGCTGCAATGGCTATTCATGGAAAAGATAAACGTCCTGCAACTGGTTTTGCAGTTGCCGACCAAAATTTAAACAACAAGTTCGGGATGGCACTATTGTCGGCTGATCTTGACAAAAGAGCCGCCAAGGCCTCGGGTCTGTCCTTTACTGATAAAGGGACTAAAAGTGGGAACGTTATTGCTTATCGAATTTACGTTTTAGACTCCCTGTCGAACCCAGTTTCAGATACCACAGTTGAATATGTGGTGGTGGGCGTACCGTATGACTTTGTTGGTCCTAATGAAATTACCCATTCTGAAAATGAACATGAAGTCGTGTTGTATTGGGATAAGCATTATATGGGAAGGGTGAATACAGCTTATAATATTGAGCGTTCTTCGGATGGAGGCAAGACTTTTAAACGTGTAAATAAAAACCCATACATCGATATCAGTACGAACCTAATTAAAGATGCAAGCATGATGAGTTATAGTGACTCGGTAGCTGAAAATTATGTACCCTACTACTACCGCTTGATTGCTTTGGATGCTTTTGGTGATGAAAGTAAACCGTCTAACGCCATTAAAGCGATGGGTAGAGATCGTACTCCACCGTTGGCAATAACTGAATTGGAAACAGCCGAAAGTTCTGGTAGCACTGTCAATCTAAAATGGACCTATCCGCTAGAAGAATTAGACATTGCTGGTTTTAAAGTGTATCATTTTATTAAAGACGAGAAAAACAAAAAAGTAATTGCAGAATCATTAGGAAAAGATGCCCGATCTTTTGCGCATAAAACCCCTGATACTAAATCGACCAACTATTATATTGTTTCTGCCTTCGACAAGGAGGGGAATGAAGCGCGATCACATGTTGTTTTTGCCATGATTACGGATGTGACACCACCAAAGGCTCCAACCAATTTACAAGCGACAATTGATACAACTGGTGGTTTGTTATTAGAGTGGGACGCCCCTAAGGACAAGGATATAAGGGGCTATTTGGTTCATTTTAGCAATACCAGAAATGGTAGTTACGTCGTTCAATCTGGTGGTTATTTAAAACAAACACATTACGTAGAAACCATGACGCTCAACACGCTGTCCGAAAATATTTTTTATTATGTAATTGCGGTGGACAATAGTTATAATGCCTCCGAGGCGTCAGAGATTCTAGAAGTAAAAAAGCCAGATATCATCCCACCAAATGCCTCCATCTTTAGTCGTTATGAAGTTAGAGCGGATGGGATATATATATTATGGAATCGAAGTACGAGCGATGACGTAGAGTCGGTTGTGCTATCGCGTAAAGCGGAGGGTGAAGGCTGGGAATCCATAAATACATTTGATCAGACCAAACCAACTTACCTAGACAAAAACGTTGTTGAAGGGACGTATTACGAGTATCAATTGATTACAATTGATGATGCAGGAAACGCAACGGTATGCCCAAAGAACTTACACCTCAGCGCACGCTCTTCATTTTTCTTGGATAAAACACCAAGTGTAGTTGCGTCAAAAGAGAAGAAAGACGGTATTCGATTGGACATAACATATGAGCAATCGACGAAATATGAATTTATCGTTTATCGTGCCATTGGAGACAATCTAATTACCACGTACGTCATTCTCCCTGGAATCACAACATATTTAGATACGGATGTACAGAAAGGTGTAACGTACAGATATACAGTTAAGGCGAGAGATAGTAACGGGAAAGAATCTCTGAAAGCAGATGAAATAACAATAACAAATTGAGCGAAGTAAAGGAAAATATCATGTTACGTTTTAAGAATCAACTTCTAGGTTTTATAATCATTTCTATTCTATTGGTTCTTTTTGTTCAATTATTCGGATGCGGCCCAGCACCAGTCCCTGTGCCTGCAACGATTAGTTTACAGTCTGGTAGTGGTCAAATAGGTCCAGCAAGAGGCACACTTCCAAAAGATATTATTACAACCTTATCAGAAGCGAGTGGCTTGGCTAGTGGTGATACGGGTGATATCCTTATAGAATATGTAATCATCAAAGGTGGTGGAAGTGTTTCCGAACCGATGGCAACTGTGCGTATGCCAGATGTGTTGGGTCATCGTGTACAATGGACATTAGGAGGATTTGGGGAAAATGAACTACAAATAAAAGCTACTTGGGTTTCGTCTTCAAATGTAGTGCGAGGGTCACCCATAACTGTAAAAGCGATGACAGAGACGGTATCTGACATTGACAAGAATACGTATAACATTGTTCGAATTGGTGATCAAGATTGGATAGTGGGTAATTTGAAGACAACAAGGTATAATGACGGCACACCGATAAAAAAAGTGACAGACAGTATAGAATGGACTGGTTTAACCACGGATGCTTATTGTTGGTATGAAAATAAAGAGGTCTATAAAGACCCTTACGGAGCGCTTTATAACCACTACGCAGCAACGAATGAAAAGTTGTGTCCAACAGGGTGGCATGTTGGAACTGAGGATGACTGGTCCACTTTGATTGATACGGCAGGAGGATTAAATGTAGCTGGTACAAAATTAAAAGAGTCAGGTACGGCACATTGGGTACATAACCCAACAGCAACGAATGAATTGTTATTTACTGTTGTTGGAAATGGACAGCGAGATGTTTTTTATGGGTCGTTTGGGAATAGAGATATTAATGGTGGTTGTTGGTCTTCTACAATAAATGGGTCCAACGAAGGTATTGGCTTCGGTTTTACTATCACGGTAGATAACGTTGAAAAAGATCCTAGCAAAAGAATAAGTGGAAGTGGTGTGCGCTGTATGAGAGATTAACTTTAAGAAAAGCGGTATTTAAGCTAATGGGTAGGTACTTACTTAGTGAACTGCATAAGTGGGTAAATGACAACAGTCTGCTTATGGTCACTATAACAGGTTTATTATCTCGTTTGCACTCGTCCCTCAGTACGATGCATTAAATCCACTCACGGGCTTAAAAAGCACAATCTGTACATTGTTGAGCGGGGCAATTAACATGATACTTATAAATATAAATTCTCGCATTACTTTATTTTTCTGATAACTGTGGAATTGGTGCTATAATAATAACATTAAAATCAAAATCATCTACCTGTGTGTTGAATGGTGGGAGTGCTAATCCTGCCGCTACCAGAGTTGCAACTGTCTGTGCGTCTGGCACTGATACGGTTATAGTCGAATTTAAATTGCCCCCTCTAACAACATTTGCGGAGTAATTTTGATATGCTGGTTGTGCCCCTTGTACTCCTCGTACATTTGCCGTAACTTGAGCAGGGCCAACAATAGGTAAACCTCCGGCTACACTGATACTAACTGTATTAGTCACGGCGAACATTTCTGCTGTAATTGTCACCAAAAGTAAAGTCGAAGCACCTGTAACAAGTGGCACAGGACCTTTGCGAGCACTGCTATAGATATCGTGAGTAATAGGAGCTCTTCCGTTTAGTCCATTATTTATCGAACTTCTCCATGCAGGGTTTGTTGTACTTCCTTCTGGACCAATAGGGTTAGCTGCTTTTTCACCTACTAGCCATTTATGATCTGGCACTGGCATTGTTGACCCCACCCTTGGCGTAGCAGGGTAGCCCTTAGGAGCCTTATGTCGAACATTTTTCAAGTATATTTACCTCATTAATAGGCGATTATGTTTTTAAGGTGTTGTAAAACTGGAGTTCTAAAGAAGTTAGCATTAACGGCATTTATAAAATATAGTGGCTTTGATTTTGGCTTATGACAACAAGAAAATCATATCATTCTACGATTAAACTTGCATTTGCTCTTGATATTCACAAAAACTGGCTTCCTAAGGAGTTTCTAGAAACCATTCCTCGTTCTACGACTCATGGATGGAAAAATGAAACACATGACAAGTTTGTTGGTTATGAACTGGCCAATGGTATTGGTGAAAATATTGATGAGTTAAAGCTTTTGTATGATCACAAAGTATCTAAAGAAAAACAGTTATTCATTACCTACACCAAGATTAAACTTACCCTGATTCATATTATTGGAAAGGATACAATTCGCGATGCTTTTCGTGATAATTTTAGAATGGTTGTTAAACTGATTGAATCCACTCAGGTATCTTTTGGTGGGGGAGTCAAAACACTTTGCTCCTTCCTTGATATTAAAACCCATACATTTCGATGCTGGAAAAACGTTTCTAAGTTCAAATGTAATGTGTCTCCATTAGGTCTCTGTGTTAAAAAGGTACCCAATCAAGCTACGCAAGCTGAAATATCTACTATGAAGCGGTTGCTTAATCGAAAACGGTTTGAGCATTGGCCAATTTGTTCTGTATGGGGTTATGCTATTCGAAAAGGCGATGTTTCTTTATCGCTTAACTCCTGGTATCGATACAATCAAAAATTTGAGTTTCGAAAGAAGAACAAGAAGGGACGATATAAGAAGGTTTACTACCCTATAACTGCACCACGACCAAATCATACTTGGCATGCTGATATCACTGTTGTTACAACCTTGGATGGCGTGAAACACTATGTTTATCTTATCGTTGATAATTACTCTAAGCACATTCTGAATTCGAAGGTGGACTCTAAGTGTAATGGTAAGATTCGTACTCAAACGATTAAGGAAGCAGTTTATCAAGAATTTGGTGATGATATAAATCAAACCAGTTCGATTGATCTTATTGTTGATGGTGGAACAGAGAACAACAATAAAACTGTTGAACAGTTTATCAAAGACGCTCAAGTAGATATTACCAAGAAGATTGCTTTAAAAGACATTGTTCAATCCAACTCTATGGTTGAAGCGAGTAACAAGATTCTAAAACACCGTTACCTATTTCGAAAGCCTATTTACAATCGAGAACATCTTGAGCTTCATCTACAAGAAGCTATTCACGACTATTGCCATATCCGACCTCATTACTCTTTAGGTATTTACACACCCTTTGAGGTTCATACCAATTCTAGGCCAGAGATTAGTCCTAATTATATTTTAAATGCTGTCAAAGAACGAAGAATAACAAATAAGTCGTTAAGCTGCGATTTGAAATGTTAATTCAGTTTTGAAGCTTTAATCTTAGAGTTTTCTTAAAAAAAAGCTACCCTTAAATCCTGCTTTTTTCGTTATTCCTTTCTCGAAAGTACTTTCTTTTTATTTGTCCTCAAAATCAGAAAGCACGTTTTCGTAATATGCTATATATCAAGGCGTTCGTTATAACGAACATCCGATATGAGGATTTCTAGGTCTTTTAATGACCGTCGTTACTCAGTTTGTCTAATTTTTGCTTCTTATCTATGTCTTTTAGTGCTTCTGATTGTTTGCCATTGAACCCCTAGGAGCCTTATGTCGAACCACTTGCTCTTTTTGTCTTGTTTATTATATAATAGACTGGACAAAAAATCCTAACTTTGCTAGACTAGATACATGACTATAGCAGGTAAAATAAAACAACGAATAAAGCAGCTGCCCAATGGGTATGTGTTTTCGTATAGTAAATTTTTAGACGTGGGTCTTGAGAAACAAGAGGCTATTATTAAGGCACTTAATAGGTTGGCAGAACAAAAGGTAATTAACAAATTGACAAAGGGTAAATATTACAAACCTGAAAAAACGGCTTTTGGAGAGATTGAGCCAAGTCAATACGAAATTGTAAAAGATATCATCGGAAGCAAAAACAAACCACTTGGGTATCTGACTGGATTGAGTATCTACAATACCTTAGGACTTACATCTCAAGTGAGTTATACTATACAAATTGGTAAAAACGATATTAGACCATCAATTAGAAGAGGGAAGTATGTCATTGCCTTTGTGAAACAGAAAAATGCAATTACAAAAATTAACATACCGTTACTACAAATTCTAGATGCTATCAAAAACATTTCGAAAATTCCTGATACGACATTGGATATTTCCTGTATTAGATTTCAAGATATGTTAAGGCAACTTGACCCAAAGCAAGTTAAGATGATTTGCAAACTTTCTTTAAAATACCCTCCATCCACACGAGCATTGCTAGGAGCATTATTAGAACAGACCAATATTTCATTTGACCAAGACGAAATAAAACATACACTTAACCCAATTACAAGATACCGGTTTACAGGAATTGATAAAGTCTTGTCAAACTATAAAAGCTGGAATTTATTATGAAACTTCACTTAAATCAAAAACTCTATAAGGAAGCGATACGATTTACGTCAGGACAAATTGGTCTACCCGAGATCTATATTGAAAAAGACTACTGGTTATCACTAGTTCTAAAAGCAATATTTAGTAACGAAATTGGCCATCAGGTGGTTTTTAAAGGAGGTACTTCACTTTCCAAGTGTTATGGAATTATAGATAGATTCTCAGAAGACATTGATTTGGCTCTTTTGAAATAACCTGAAGATTCGTCGAATCAGTTAACAAATAAACTAAAGTCGGTAAGTAAAATCGTATCAGATATAATTCCTGAGGTAGACGTGATAGGATTAACGCGCAAAATGGGGATGAACCGTAAGACGGTACACAGTTACGCAAAAGCATTTCAAGGAGATTTTGGACACGTTCGAGACTCTTTGGTCTTAGAAGTAACTTGGCTTGGTAATCCAGAGCCACATCAAAAAGTAGTGATCAACTCCTTCGTCGGAACAATGATGCAAGAAACAAATCAACAAAAATTAATTGAGGATCATCAAATGGAACCGTTTGAGGTGCAGTCACAAAATCCGACTAGGACTATATGCGAGAAAATAATGAGCCTTATTCGGTTTTCATATTCTGAAAATCCAATTCAAGACTTGAAAAAGAAGATTAGACATGTTTATGATCTGCACTTACTACTTGAAAATCAAAACCATCGTGAGTTTATTGAAAGTGAAGATTTCAGTAACATGCTTCATGCGGTAGCGACCGATGACATTAAAAGTTACAAAAATGATAATAAATGGTTGAGAGAACACCCGAAGAAAGCGGTAATATTCAGCCAATTAAAGGATATATGGAAAAGTTTGGAGACCGAATATATAGGAGACTTCAAAAACTTGGTCTATGGTACACTGCCTAATCCTAGTCATGTTTTGCAATCAATGGAAATTATACAATCACGCATTGAGAGAATAAAGTGGGAGATTCAGCTTAAAGATGGCCTGTAAAAGAAGCAGAAAGGGAAACCAAAAATCAAGTGAAAATAATTAATCAGTTGATAATTAAGTGTTTATATATTTGCAATATTGGCAAATTCCAACACACCCTTAGGTTACCATGTCGAACATTGAAAATTGCCACTTAATAAATTGACTGTCAAGATATTATATGTCATGTTATTCGCCTTTCTAGGCCTGTTATAGAGGTGAATTTACACATTTTGATACCTCAACTTTCACCCCATGTCGAACATTTCTGACCATCATTAACTCGCTAATAATAAGAGAGTTACGTCGTAAAAAAAGGGTGCAGATTACTCTACACCCCTTAAGGTAGCCCCTAGGGGAATCGAACCCCTCTTTCCAGGATGAAAACCTGGCGTCCTAACCGATAGACGAAGGGGCCATTTTTGCTGCAGCTTGTTTCGTTACCCAAACTAAAAGCAACTTTATATGGCGAGGCCACTAATTCTCAAAATATTTTTGTCTCAGCAATAATCTAAGAGCGCCCATTTTTCGAAGGTGCAAAGGAATAATTATTTCAGATAATACACAATAAAATTTTTAAAATTTTACCTTTGCGCCACCTTCAAAAAAAAGTAACGATAATCCAAGTATGAAAGTAGCAATTAATGGTTTTGGAAGAATTGGCCGACTTGCGTTCAAATGTCTTCTGGAAAAAGAAAATGTAGAAGTGGTTGCCATCAACGACTTAACCGACAACAAAACACTTGCGCACTTGCTCAAGTACGATTCAGTACACGGAAGATTTAACGGAACGGTTGACTTCAACGACGAATATCTCATCGTAAACGGTAAGAAAATTCACGCCCTTGCAGAAAGAGATCCAGGTGCTTTACCTTGGGCCAAACTCGGTGTCGACGTTGTTTTGGAATCAACGGGTCGGTTTACGGACCGAGATAGCGCTGGAAAACATATTACTGCAGGTGCCAAAAAAGTAGTTATTTCTGCTCCAGCTAAAGGAGATATTAAAACGGTTGTACTTGGGGTTAATGATGAAATCATTGATGGAAGCGCCGATATCTTATCAAATGCAAGTTGCACAACGAACTGTTTAGCTCCAATGGTTAAAATCTTGGATGATAACTTTGGCGTTGAACACGGATTCATGACCACTATCCACGCTTATACGGCTGATCAGAACTTACAAGATGCACCGCACAGCGATTTGAGAAGAGCGCGTGCAGCGGCCTACTCCATTGTTCCAACGAGCACAGGAGCCGCCAAAGCGGTTGGCTTAGTCTTGCCACACCTTGCTGGTAAGTTAAACGGAAACGCGCTTCGCGTGCCCATTCCAGATGGTTCAGCAACAGATTTTGTAGCTACCTTGAAAAAGCCAGCAACGGTTGAAGAAGTAAATGCCTTGTTTAAGGCAGCTTCCGAAAACGGACCTTTAAAAGGAATTTTAGAATACACCGAAGATCCAATTGTTTCGATCGACATCGTTGGAAATCCACATTCGTGCATCTTTGATGCGCTTACCACTATGGCTCAAGGAAATACCGTTAAGGTAATGGGTTGGTACGATAATGAAGCGGGTTATAGCAATCGAATTGCTGATTTGATTACTCGAATCGGGTAAGATTTTCGCAAATAAACATTTGAAGGGTTGTAACATGGTTGCAGCCCTTTTTTGTGCCTAATATCGAATTATTTTACGAACAATCAATTGTTCTGAATCTTCCAAGTTTACAAATCTTAGAAAATATACACCACTTCGTAAAAAGTCTAAGTCGAGAAATTGACGGGCTTCCAGATCCAACGCTTTATAAAGAACTTGACCCGCTGCATCCAGCACCTCAACACGCCATTTACCGGCCTCAGAGAATGGCCAATCAAGCGTAAGCTGCCCATTGCTTGGATTCGGATATACAACAGGGAAATTATATTGATAGGTTTTGGGTGGATTGCATGTTGTTGGTTGTGCTGAGTTAGAACGAAAATACAAAGGTGAGAACATCGTAGTAGTTGGACGTTTAATGTCCTTGTAATTGATTTCAACACCGTAGGTATCCATAAAATTTCGCTGAATATATAGCCAAAAATTTGGGCGGATGTTTTGACCTTGCGCATCTACAAATTGGATGTAAAAACACTCAGAGGTGTCTGGGGGACAAAAAGTTGTGTGAAACCCGCTAAAGATGGCAGCACCGCTTGCATTCACTAATACGTCCGTACAAAGTTCAGAAACAGGTTGTGATATGTATTTTATTCTGGAGTTGCTTCCTATTACCTCAAAAATTAAGTCGGCACTGTTTACAGAACTATCATTGCTTTCAATCCGAGTGAAGGTAGTGGGTGTCGTAAATGTAAACTCAACACCTTGTTCACAAGCGGGAACAACACAGCTGCCGTCATCAATAAGGGCATTCGGGCCGAAGTTATAGGCTTTTCGGTTGGTACAACCCCAAGTTTCACATCCATCTGTCATACATAGATTCACATCGGTTTTGTAGATAATTTCGAATTGGTGACCCGTATGGAGTGGCTTGCGATCTTCCAACGAATGGGAATACAAAAAAGAACCGTCGCTAAACGGCGAAATATTAAATGCGGAGCTGAAGGTTGGAAATAAGTCAATGGAGTCTAAAAAAGCATTGTGATAGCGATTGGTTTGGATGTTTAGATTTGAGTCAAGGGTCACGGCAACATTTCGCAAAAGAACCGGCTCAAAGAGAGCAAGTTGACTGAAACTGACAATAAATCGGCTCGCACTGAACCGCTCGATATTCAACCAATCAACCACTGCATACTCTATGGATCCCCCCAGCGGCAAGAGACGCCTACCAAGATTTATTTTTTCGGTTATAATTTTTTTTTCAAGATTTATTCGAGTAACCATCAATGCGGCATTTGGGTTGGAGCTGGTTCCACTAAAGTCGGGCTGTTTCGGATTTTTGTACGGCAGATAGTTGTCTGTACAATGAATGAAAAGCAGATGCTTGTTGTCAGCGAATTCCAACGCAAACTTCGTAATGAAATGCGTCGTGTCTTCAAAGTCAAAGACATCTTGTTCATTTCCGTTTAGATCAAGCTCCAACACTCTAAACGCGCTACGCAAAATATCGGATTCTTTTATGCTGCGCTCAAGCAGGTATATTCTATCCAGTCTGCTTGGGTTTGCAACCAATGCCACGGGACCTTGAAAGACATACCGTACATCAAAACTTCTCAAAACTTCGTGTTTGCTGCCGTTCACTCGGATGAGATTGGTAGAATAATTGGCGGCAGTTTTTCTGGCCACATAAAATAAAGCGCCCCCCTGTACTTCTGCCATCAAAACTTCATTGTGTTGTTCGATGGGTTGGGAAAGAGACACGTCACTGAATTGTGTTATTTTAATTAAACCGAGTCCGGTAGTGTATGAATCGATCGGATTTTTTAACACAAATTTTGTGAATATGTACAGGGATTCATCCACCCAAAACATCGTTTGATTGTTGAAGAGGGCTACTTCAAAAGATGAAGTTGACGAAGTGTCGATACCCAGTAATTTCGGAGAGATATTCAGTGAATCAATTGCACCCCCATTTTGGTTGGTTCGATAAATGATCAAATTTCTGGAGGACGACTGAAACCCAAGCGAATAAACGGTATCGTTATGAACTCTACTTTCCAAAAGTCCTTGCAAGTCAAATTCGCGGTGCCAATAGGTATTTTGCGCCTCCGTGGTTGAAAACCCAATGAGCAACAAGACAAGTACTGCCAAGATTGTTAAGTTGTTTCTTTGGTATTTACCTTTGGTGGTCAATGGATTAAAATCGTAGATTGAATTCAATACCGGCAAGTTACTATAAAATATTGTGGAAGGAGTATATTCGATTCATGAAAGTAAAAGGAAGAATTTGGCGAATTGTATTTTGGTTTTTGTTGGGGTTTACCGCGCTATTTATTTTTAGAATAATATATGGGTACACCAGTAAATCAAACAATTACGACAGTTCATACATCGAGAACTTCTTTGTAGATCGGGATGTTAAACGCAACTATGCAAGCTCAAAATACAACATTAGTAGAGGGGATAGAAGCTCTGCCAAGTCTAATGACAACGCATCTGCTTCAACTGAAACCACGGTTGAAAGCGGTCAAGCATTAGATGTTAATCAGAAATACGAAAAAACCGCTGAAATAAGGAGTAAGTCTTCGCAGTTTGCAAAAGACAAACAAAGCGCCGAAACCAGAATAAAAAGCCAGAATGCCATCGTTCAATTTGAACAACGCAATGGCAACCAAGGAAATCGCGAGTGGCACATATCGGTTGGAGTTCAGCCTCAGATGTTCGACACCATGCAAGCATTTTTCTCGAAACTTGGAAGCGTCAAATTTGCCGAGATTACCAAGACCGATAAAACGAGTGAATTCAAGAACTTAAATGCAAAGAAAAACTCATTGGAAAAGACTCGAAACGCGCTGTTGGAACTTAAAGGCCACACTGGAAAAATTGATGAGTTTGTTAACCTAAGCAATCGCATTTTAGAAATTGAATCCGAACTGCAAGGCTTGGGAGTGTTGTTGGGTGAATTCTCCGAGGAAAACGAATTCTGTACCGTAAAGTTTTCATTGATTGAATCGCGACCACTTATTCCCATCAGTTTGCTGCATCGATTAAAGGTAGCCTTCGAATGGACCACCATGTATTATTTAATGTTCGTTACGGTAATTCTTTGTGCTTCCGCTGCGGCATTTTTCATCCTTCTTTTGATAGAAAAGCTCCAAGGGCTCGGAAAAATAATCAAAAAAATGAACGACAAATAATAGGAATTAAAATGTTGATTGTTAAAGGATAATGAGATTTTTGTTGATGTATACTTTAAACAAATAATTTGAATTGGACACAAAAAATATTGACAATCATACAATGAACATATTAGGACAGGAAATAGCAAGAGGCAGCCATCACGTGTTGGATTTAGAAGTTGCGAAACTGCATACTCGAACGCCAATTAAAGTTCCAGTGATTGTTACGCGGTCTAAAAAAGATGGGCCGGTGGTCTTATTAATGGCTGGCGTTCATGGCGATGAGGTAAACGGCGTAGCGATTGTTCGGGAATTAATCCGGCGTAAAATGCACCGACCAAAGCTTGGAACGATCATCTGCATACCGGTGTTTAACATCTTCGGATACCTCATTCAAACTCGAGAATTTCCAGATGGAAGAGATTTGAACCGAATGTTTCCTGGGTCGGCCAATGGCTCATTGGCCAGTCAATTTGCACATCAGTTTATACAAGAAATTGCGCCATTAGCTGATATTGTCATGGATTTTCATACCGGTGGAGCAGACCGAATCAATGCAGCCCAGCTTCGGTGCGATTTCAACAAGGTCTATGAACGCGAGTTGGCAGAGGTATTTAATGCACCGTTTACCGTTCATTCCGGCACCATTCCCAAATCGCTCCGTGATGCCTTACACAGCTTGGGTAAGCCGGTTTTGCTGTTTGAAGGTGGTAAATCTAGACACTTAGATACCCAAATAATACAACATGGCGTGGATGGGTGCATTCGGGTTTTAAATTACTTAGGTATGCAAAATGCATCGGTTGAATCCGAGCAGAATTCTCGGGTAATCACAAATTCAAAGTGGATTCGTGCCCCGTACTCAGGTATGTTTATCGCAAGGGTTAACAACGGCAACAAAGTTTTGGCAAAGGAAGTAATTGGAGAAATTCAGGACCCCTTTGGCGGCTTCGAACGAAGGGTTAAAGCCCCGCACGATGGATACATATTTTGTGTTAATGCCGCACCCATCGTTAACAAGGGCGACGCACTTTTTCACATCAGTATTGAAACAACAGCCGTGGAAGATTAAAAAACTTCGACTATCTTGAGCCAAAATATCTCGCATGCAAAATCTAAAAACACATTCCGAATCGGCCATAGCGCATTTGAAATCATTTTACCCCAATGCACAAAATGTTTTGGTGGATGAACTCGAAGTTTCGGCGGATCGTAAAATGTGCAGTCTTACACTTAGCTATGACGTTGAGCCGAATACACCCTCTGAACTGCTTTCTGTTAAGAAAACCACATGCTACAAGGTCTTTCAAATCGAAATCAAAACCGGCGAGCTGCTGAGCATGATGAATCGGGAGGATTATTAGCAAGTGAATATGAAATCACTTTTATGCGTATACATTGTGTTCATTCTTACATCTTGCTGGATAGCTGGACGAAGTCAACATTACAAAAAGAAACCTAAGGAATTTTAAGGAGAATGGGATAAAGGCTACAGTTATACGCTTTCGAGCAAACCGGTTTATCAATCACATCAACAGCGAGATTTTATAAATGAGAATTTTAATGAAATTCCTTTTGAAATATTGAATCAAGCCGAGGATTTGATGGATTCAACCATTTGGGCATCAAAGTGTTATAAGTTCATTTATTCTCCAGATTCTTCTAAATTCCTTGCCTTCTTTGCGGGTTCTGGTCCAACAGGAAGTCACAGCAATAAATTTGGTGGTGCCACCAACTTCAAGAACAATTATCAATCCAAACTTCCAGAATTTAATGGATACATGTTATGGGGTATGAAGCATGAAGGCGCATGGTATTTTGATAAAGGAACTACCTTGGTTTTTAACGACTCCAACTTGACTCAAGCAAAGGATGATTTTTTGTTCTACTCACTTCAACGCCAAAATTTCTTCGAGAACTTCCTTTCTGATGATTACCAATTTTGGGAACGCGGTGGCCCTGGAGTTCAGTTTCTTCCATTGAGAGCAGAGAATTATTTGTCGGTGTATGGTAAGTGTTATGAAGGACTTCCCGTTATTGTAGCTTCTGGAAAAAAGGCGCATCGATGGGTATCGAAAGATGCTTGTAACCAATGGTTTGAAAGCAATATTGAGCGTATTAAAGGCCAGGATTCTCTATTTTTTAACAACGATTTTCCGCACCGATTCCATAAAAATCATTTTGATTTAATTTCGGTGGATCAAGATAAGGTTATGCTTTCCTTTTATCACAAAGACAAAGATGATATGCTTTGGATGTCGTTTCTCTACGTCCAATTAAATAACGATACGGTGGAACAGGTATTTTTATGGAAGAAATCCATTTCATTTCCAAATGGCTGGGAAATGTCGGTCCTTCTACCCTTTTACCGGCAGTGTATACCCGAGTGGAACTACGCGAACGAAGTTATTTGTGACGATTCGTTTTGGGAGAAGTATGTGGAGTTGGTAGAGGATGGGACCTATACGTTTTTAACGAAATTGTGATGATTTGCTGGGCTGTAATCTAAACAATTTCAAAAATGTATTGTATCTGGTATTGGTGACATCTGGATAATCAAAGTGGTTTGGTTTTTCAAGAACAAAGAAGCCACTGGTCTCTCCAAGGCATTTGCTAACATTGAGTTTACTTCTTCAAGTAAGAATCAATGATAGACATTTTGTGCACTCGTCCAATACCTGATTTAAACCATTTTTCCCTAGTCATTGCATCGCTTTTCTTTTCATATTCTTCGTAATGAAGCTGCACCCAGGGCCGACCTTTGGATGTAAAAGATCTCTGAGTTGAATTGTTGTGTTCTATAAGTCTTCTGTGGAGATTGTTGGTATAACCAACATATGATTTGCCCAATGAATGGGAATAGAGGATGTACAAGGAGTATTTCATAGTCGTTGAAAGTTTGGTTTTAAAAAAGTACAGCTCTTTGAAAACCAAAGAGCTGTATTTATAAAGTGGTGTGGGGCGGGTTTGAACCGCCGACACATGGATTTTCAGTCCATTTCCGCCTGTGGCGGATACCGCACCAATTTTTGGCAACAAAAAAGCCTCAAATCACTCCAAGGCTTTATTTGTGGTGTGGGGCGGGTTTGAACCGCCGACACATGGATTTTCAGTCCATTGCTCTACCAACTGAGCTACCGCACCAAGTATTTTAATCCATTTCCGCCGAGGCGGATACCGCACCAACATCCGTCATTTCTAACGGGGTGCAAAAATAGCGGATATTTTTATTTTACAAACCAAGAATTGAATAAAAATCAGTCTTTCGAGACTTCTTTGTTTACGGGCGTTTTGTCGGAATATATAAGCGCACCCGAATCTCGGAGAATGGCGGCGTCTTGTTGTTGCTGATTTTGATATACTACTGGATTGATCAGGGTGTTTTTTGAACTGTGTTCCACTACTTTTTTGGCGTCCTCAATGGTTGCGGCTTTCGCATCAGCGGCCTTTAACGCATACGAATTCACCTCGGCATAACGAGGGTCTGGAGTATATGCTTCTTTCACCATCACATCCACCTCAATGCTGCAAAAGCCAAACTCATCCACTACCTTACCCACCAGCTTGTATACGCCCAAGCCCCGAAATGGATATCGAGCGGCTACGGGTGGAAAGTGAACGGTGTCGATGAAATCGCCATCGAGGTCAATGAAGGTGCCAAAATACATCCGATCACCACGCGAAGTGGCCGTATTTTTAGCCGTAACCAAATAACCCAAAATAGACACGCGTTTCCCCACCATGCCTTTTAATTCTTTGGCCACAGTGGTAATCGAAACGTTGTTTTGCAACAGGGCAAAGGGGTTTCCCAGCGGAAAGCCCAAGATTTCCATTTGGTCAAAAATATCTTCTTCTAAGGTGGATGGGAGCCACGGCAGCGTAAAACGCTTTGTAGCCGATTTAAACAAAGGGTGCTGAACCAGACTGTTGGGCGCCTTATTTAGAAAGAAGTGTGCCTGCCACAGCAACTCGCGCTTATTTACTCCAAACATTCGGAAAGCGCCCACCCGTATCAGCTTGTCGGCCTGCTCAATGCCCAGCGGAATGCGCTCTAAAAACTGATCAAAATCGGTATACGGGCCATCTTGTATTCTCGATTTTACCAGTGTATTCATGGTAGAAGTGTCTAAGTCTTTGATGTAATGAAAACCGAGGTAGATGTCTTTTCCAACAATGGTAGTGAGCTTTTCCGACCAATTGATGCACGGCGCGTGCACCACCGCACCTTGCATGCGCGCCTCGTGAATGTAGATTTCGGGCCGAAAGAAACCGCCGCCGTTGTTGAGTACAGCCACCATAAACTCAAGGGGAAAGTGGACTTTCAAAAACAAACTTTGATAGCTCTCTACGGCATAACTGGCCGAGTGCCCTTTGGCAAAGGCATAGCCCGCAAAGCTTTCAATTTGTCGCCATACTTCTTTCGCCATTTCTTCGGAATATCCGCGCTCTATGCAGTTGTCGAAAAACTTTTCTTGCACCTTGGTAAATTCATCTCTCGATCGGTATTTCCCGCTCATTCCTCGGCGCAACACATCGGCTTCGGCAAGCGTGAGTCCGGCAAAGTGGTGGGCCACCTTTATCACGTCTTCTTGATACACCATAACGCCGTAGGTCTCGGGCATAATGCTCAGTAAAACAGGGTGGGCCTCTTTTCGTCGCTCCGGGTCTTTGTGCCGCAAGATGTATTCGCGCATCATACCGCTCTTGGCCACCCCCGGCCGAATGATGGAACTGGCGGCTACTAAGCCCAAGTAATTGTTGACTTCCAGCTTTTGAAGCAACATGCGCATGGCCGGCGATTCTACATAAAAACAACCCATGCACTTAGCTTCACTCACACTCTTGTTAATGGCGGCATTGGTTTTAAACTGTGCCGTATTATGGATGTCGAAGGAAGGTGCATCGGGTTGATTTATCTTGATGATTTCTACGGCATCCTTAATCTTGGCCAGACCGCGCTGAGCCAAAATATCAAACTTATACAAGCCCACATCCTCCGCAATAAGCATGTCGAACTGCGTAGTGGGGTAGCCCTTTGGAGGCAAATCGGTGGCGGTAAAGTAGTGGAGGGGTTTTTCCACAATCAAAATTCCGCTCGAGTGCACGCTCAACAAGTTGGGCTTGCCCTGTATTACTTGCCCAAATTGCAGCACCAACTTGGCAATGTGATCTATTTCCGACCACCCAAACTTCCCAGCGCTCAGTTTGTCAATTTCGTGGCTCGGAAGTCCAAAAACCTTCCCAAGCTCTCGAACTACGGCCTTGTGTTTAAAGGTGCTATACGTTGCCAAGAGGGCGGTATTTTTAAAGGTTTTAAAGATGTAGTTGGTTATGTCGTCGCGGTCTTGCCAAGAAAAGTCAATGTCGAAGTCGGGTGGATTTACTCGATAGAGGTTGATGAAGCGTTCAAAGTACAAATCGAGATCAATCGGGTCTACATCGGTAATGCGCAGCAAGAAGGCCACTAAGCTGTTGGCGCCACTTCCGCGACCAACGTAAAAGTAGTTCTTGCGTTGCGCATAGCTAATGATGTCGTAGTTGAGTAAGAAGTATGAAACAAAGCCCATTTTTTCAATGGTGGTAATTTCCATCTCCAGCCGGTCGAGCACTACTTGCGATGGATTGGAACCATATCGGTACGCAAGGCCTTCGGCTGCTTTTTGCCGCAGCAGGGCTACGTCGGTGGCCGCACTTCCGGTATACGTTTCTTGATTTTGTGGTTTCCGATTCTCGGAAAAGTCAAAGTGGATTTCGCAGTTTTCCAACAAAGCAACGGTGTTTAAGAGTATGTGGGGTACGCTGGCAAGGGCTTCGGCCAATTGCTTGGGTGGAAGGAATTGATCGTGGATGTTTCCCTGCTCAGTTTCGGGCAGCTTGCTCAGCAAGGTATTGTTATCGATGGCACGCAATAAGCGATGTGCATTGTAATCGCGTTTGTTTCGGAAGGTAGTGGTTTGCAGCACCACCAACTTGTTTTTGGGAAAGCGATTGTTAAACCGAAATCGGTTCAAATTGGCCGGAGAAACCCCAATGTATTCGTTTTCTTGGAGGGCCCATGGCTTCATGTTTATGGCCGTGGTATATGGAAATATCACAAACGCATGTTCAAACAAAGGTGGATGATCGGGGCACCCTTTTTTATTGTGACTGAGGTACGATAAGAAACGGTTGATTTCTTCGAAGCCCTGATTGTTCTTGGCTAGGGCCACAAAGCATTGGTGGGCACCGCGTCTAAAATCTACCCCCAACACGGGCCGCACTTTGTGCTGCGGGGCCAAACGCACAAAGTTTAAACACGCGCTGGTGTTGTTAATATCGGTAAGGGCCAAGGTTTCAACTCCATGAACTTCTGCCATTTCGAGGAGTTCTTTCTCGGAGTAGGTTCCGTATCGGAGGCTGTAGTGGGAGTGGTTGTTTAGGTACATGTTAAGTTGAAGTTTAAGCCGCGCCAGCCGAAGCTTGCGTAGGCTGGTTGAAGTTGACAATTCGTTCGGCTACGCTGAACGAATTGATCCAGACAAGCTTTGCTTCGTCTGGGAAGCTGAAGTTGACAACACTTGCGTTTGCGGTGAAGGTTGTGTTGCCCGATAAGCAAGGGCTGCGGCTTGAATTGCCATATGTAGATTTTTGTTTATTCATATTAATAATGCTTGACCCTGCTGGGGTCGTTTTTAATCAATGTCTGCTTTTAACCTTTTTTTACATCCTAAAAAACCATAAACCGTAAATCCAATCTCAAACGCAATCTCAAATTCAATCCTGATAAACGCTGCGCTATCAGGATGACAAAACTCCAAAGCTAAAATAGCTAAGGGCCGGGCTGAATTCATTCCAGCCTCAATAGTTAATCCAACCATAAACCACAAACCCAAAACCAGTCAACTATAAACCAGTCAACCCAAAACCATTTACGCCTTCCTATGTGCTAACACGAGCGGCGGTTCTCCGTTAAAGGGATTCGTAAATCGGCCAATGGTTTTAGCGCCCATGGTGGAAGCGCGGTATACGCTCCGTTCTCCATATCGACTTCGAATGGCATCCATGGCTTGATATAGGTGGATTTGCTCCACGGTGTCGTCAAATAAGTTGATCTGATAGTTTCCGTGCACCAAGTCGGAACACCGAACGCCCACCAAACGCACCAGTAACCTCCGGTTGTACAACTTGGCAAACAAGTCGAGCACGGTAGGAATGATGATGTGATCGGCCGAGGTATAGGGAATTTTGAGCTGCCTGCTGTAGGTGCTAAAATCGGAGTAGCGAAGCTTTACACTCACCACGGCGCAAAGCTTGTTTCCCCGCCGCAGTTGAAAGGCCAGATTTTCGGCCATGGCCGAAATAATGGTGTGCAACTTGCCTACGTCGATGGTATCTTTATTAAAGGTGCGTTCTGTAGAAATCGATTTGCGATCCACAAAGGGAATAACTGGCCGATTATCTACCCCGTTGGCCTTGTGCCACAACATGGTGCCGTTTTTGCCAAAGGCACTTTGCACCATTTCCAACGGCATTTGTTGGATGTGCCCCACCGTTTTAATGCCCATGTTGCGGAGTTGTTGGAAGGTCTTATCGCCCACCATCGGTATTTTTTTAATCGACAAGGGCGCCAAAAAGGGTTTCTCCTCCCCAAAGTTGATGCGCAATTGGTTGTTGGGCTTGGCCTCGCCGGTGGCCACCTTTGAAACCGTTTTGTTGGCCGATAAACCAAAGGAAATCGGCAAGCCGGTTTCTCTGATAATGGTCTTGCGCAGTTCGGAGGCAAACTGATAGCATCCAAAAAACCGATCCATGCCCGACAAATCCGCATAAAACTCGTCGATGCTCGCCTTTTCAAAAATGGGCACTTCCGGCTTAATAATATCGGTCACCATTTTTGAATACTTGCTGTACGTACCCGACTCGCCTCGAATTACAATGGCTTCGGGGCAAAGCTGCCTTGCCATGCGCATGGGCATGCCCGAGTGTACACCAAAAACCCGCGCCTCGTAGCTGCATGCTGCCACCACCCCCCGATCGCTGGTGCCACCCAAGAGAATGGGCTTGTTGTTTAACCGACTGTCGATTAACCGTTCTACCGACACATAAAAGGTGTCTAAATCCAAATGAAGTATTGACTTTTCCACTAAATTGCTAAATGATAATATTGTTATCTTATTTCGGGTAATAATATAGCCTTTTGATTTATATTTGTAGGAGAAAGAAAAGAAAATTGAAAAATACCTCTGCTTGAAACGGTGTTTCATTTGGGGTTGAGAGCACATAAAAATTTAGATAGGTAACAACATGCACTTTAAAGACAACTTAAAATTTTTGAGAAAGTACAAAGAGTTTTCCCAGCAAGAACTCGCCGATGGCTTAGACTTGAGCCGGTCGAAGCTCAACAGCTACGAGCGCGGGGTGCAACCTCCGTTCGACTTGCTCATTCAGATAGCAGAATACTTCAACGCCTCTATTGATGCTTTGATTCGGTACGACTTATCCATCCTATCGGAATACAAGCTTTCACAGATGTTGAGCGGCTTTGATATTGATGTTACGGGCCAAAAGTTGCGGCTGTTAACGGTTTCGGTCGATAAAGACGACGAGGAAAACATTGAGTTGGTTACGGCCAAGGCGCAGGCTGGATATACCACAGGCTACGCCGATCCCGATTTCATTGTTTCTTTGCCCAAGTTCAATCTTCCATTTCTAGCCAAGGGAAAAACCTACCGGTGTTTTCAAATTAAAGGAGAGAGCATGCATCCCATTCAAGAAGGCAGTTGGATTACCGCCAGCTACGTACAAGATTGGAACGACATAAAAGATGGGAAATCCTACATCGTAGTTACCGCCGATGACGGCATTGTGTTTAAGGTAGTGTACAACCAAATTTCTGCCGATAGCAAACTCCAACTCATTTCCACCAACCCACTTTTTAAACCCTACGACATTAGCATCCGGAACGTACTCGAAATCTGGGAAATGGAAAACTACATTGGTTTTCCTGGAGGATAGTGCGACACCCCAAAGCACATCACACATACTTTTGCAATCTCAAACTCCAAAATTTCGTATTTTAGTCGCATGCTTTCAAAACTCAAAAGCCTTGGGCCCGGATTATTATACGCAGGTGCTGCCATTGGAGTTTCTCACATTGTGCAATCCACCAAAGCTGGAGCAAGCTTTGGCTTTGTTTTATTAATCGGCATTGTGTTGGCACACATCCTAAAATACCCCTTTTTTTCCTTGGGGTCGCAGTACCAAATGCATACCGGCAAAAACCTCTTACACGGCTACCAAAAACTGGGCAAGGGAGCATTGATTTTGGTTTTATTGCTAACCATTTCCACGGTGTTTCTGATTCAAGCTGCCGTTACCGCAGTTACGGCTGGCTTGGCCAATAAGCTCTTTGGGTTTCAGCTAAGCCCGTGGGCCATGAGTGCTATAATCTTAACCATTTGCGTGGGCATAATATCTATTCGAAGGTTCAGTATTTTAGAGCATCTCATGAAAATTATTATGATTGTTCTAGCCGTAACTACCTGTATTGCAGTGGCATCTTCTTTCTATGCCGATGTACCAAGGTTTACAGAGCACAAAGCAATTTTCGACTTTATGGATACCAAACATGCCATCTTTCTAATTGCTTTTTTGGGATGGATGCCAGCTCCACTCGATTTGTCGATTTGGCATTCCATTTGGAGCGAAGAGGCTTCCAACTCTAATAAAAAAGGCGGCAAAAACTCATCCTTCGATTTTAAAGTGGGTTATTGGGGAACGGCAATTTTAGCAGCGTGTTTTCTGATTCTCGGCGCAAATATTATTTATGGTACCGGAACAGAACTTTCTCCTAAAGGCGGAGTATACGCCGGACAACTCATTGATTTATTTACATCGAGCTTGGGAGAATGGGCCTACTTCGTTATTGCCATTGCCGCTTTTACTACCATGTTTAGTACAACACTAACGTGCTTAGACGCGATGCCAAAGGTATTGGTTCAAACCCTGAAATATTTGAGAAAATGCAATATAGAAGAGGCCGAAACCTTCGATAAAAAAGGCAAGTTGCAATTGCTGTTGACCAGCATCATTGCATTTGGTACGGTATTAGTATTAGCCTTCCTAATCCAAAACATGGGGCACATCGTATTTCTGGCAACAACCATCTCTTTTTTAACCGCCCCAATACTGGCAGCATTGGGAATTATTCTTGTTACCAAACATTTGCCAAAAGGCTTCTGGTCTAAATACACATTAATCATTGCCTACCTTGGGTTATTTGCCTTAATCGTATTAAGCTTGTACTACATAAAACTAGAAGTCATCTAACAACCGTGCCCAATTTAAAACTCAAACAAGGCAGCGTTTTGCTTTCCGATCCATTTTTAAAAGATCCAAACTTTGTTCGATCGGTCATTCTGGTTTTGGAGCATACCGATATGGGCAGTCTTGGCTTTGTGCTGAATAACAAACTCGACCTAACACTTCGCAAGTTAATGAACAACGATGATCTACCAGAGGCCGCCATATTTCAGGGCGGGCCAGTGGAGTTAAACACCTTGCATTTCTTACATACTATGGGTTCTGAGATACCTAACTCTGTTCAGATCTTACCCGGAATTTTTTGGGGAGGGTCGTTCGAATTTGTGGTAGACCTCCTTACGACCAATCCGTTTCTTGAAAAGGAGTTCAAATTTTATTTAGGTTATTCGGGCTGGGGCGAAGGCCAATTGCAAGAAGAATTGAATGAGGAGGCTTGGGTGCTTGGTAAAATTACCCGAGAATCGATCTTTGATGCCCAAAACCATCCACCCGAAATACTTTGGAAAAATCTGGTAGCCAATCTTGGCAGCAAATATCGTTTTGCTATCAACTCACCCATTGATCCACGAATGAATTGAGCTGAAGTCGTTTTACTTCATAATTGCACTTTTTAAGAAATCATTCACTCCGGAGGCCACTACTTGATGGTTCAAAATAAACGATAACAAGTCTTTTCTTAACGGGATTTTTTCATCTTTGTATTCCGCCATGCAATAAAACTGTTTGTTAAAAAGCCACGGATTATCTGAATTCAATGCCTTTACATCTTTCGACAAAATTTTGTTTTTTTCCCCTTTTATACTACCAAATAGCTCAACAAACTTCTTATCTGAAATCAGCTTTTCCCATTTCTCAGGTTCATTGGCAATTGCTTGTCTGATCTTAAAAAGGTTTTCTTTATCCGGCATATACATTCCACCGCCCATCCATTGCTCTTCGACAGATAGCTGTACATACAATCCAGGTATTTGCATGTCTTTTCTTCCGCCATCCGAAATAACTGCTCCAACATGCAATTTGTAGGGGGTTTTGTCTTTTGCAAACCGCGTGTCTCTATTAATACGAAAAGTAGCATCCTTAACCAAGAGTTTTGACCCAGTGGCCTCAATCAAGTCTGCCACCAAGCTTTCAAAAGGTTGCTTAACCTCCTTGAGATAGATTTTCTTGTTGTCGTTGAACCAATCTCGATCGTTGTGGGCGGCTAGGTTTTTAAAAAAGGCCGTAAACGCGCTGCTGAAGTACATAATTTATTGTATACGTGTATTTTATGAGAATAAAAAAAGAGTTAACGGTTATGAAAACTCCTCTTTTATGATGTTTAATTTTGCCTCTACTCCGTGGCCTTTTTAACAACGGGATAAAAAATCTTAGTTAACCATTTTGCTGGATCTGACTCCTTTCCTGGACCTGTAACATGTTCTTCAACAACGGGGCCACCAAAGTCGTAACCGTTGGCATTAAGATATTCGTGAATGGCATCATGCGCATCCCCAAGGCCTTCATTTGAACCGTAATAATCTGTAGTTAAATATGTTCCTCCCATCTGTTTGTGATTGGTATATCCTTCTGGAGCCAAATCTCCTTTAACCGGAATTGCCACGCTCATATCTGCCTGCATATTTTCTTCATCCCAATTCCAGGTTACCGAAGAAGGTACTCCAGTAGTATCCAGTCCTGCTTTTACAATAGCACCTTTGAGCATGGGCAAATTTGTTTGGAAATATGGGTTCATTTCCGCCCATTTCACCATCTGTCGCTTTACAACGTAATTCATTTCGTTTCGTTGAATTTCACGCACAACATAAGAAGGCTTAGACGCCAACTCTTTGGCTTCGGCTTCGGCGATGGTTTTAAGTTGACCTAAGCCATACTCATACGCCTCACTCAGCATTCCTTTGGCGTTGAACAAAAAGGGCATGAGGTTTCCAATAAATCCATTCTCCTGCAGATAGTCCCAAGTAACGGTAGTTTTTCCGTCTGCTTCAACGGCAGTAATGTTTGTATGACCCGTTCCTTCCATTGGTTTGGTAAAGTTAACATCCATCGCCAAGGTGTGTTCCTCCGCATTAATGGAAGTGAAAAGCATACTTCCAGCTCCAACCTTTTCACCCGTCCAAGCCATTTTAGAAGTCATGGTGCCGGGTTTGCCTTCATAAGTAACCTTCATCAAGCTATCTGCTCTTCGCCACGGCGACCAAGCATCTTGTTTTTCGAAAGTTGCCGCGTTGGCCCAAACAATGCTCAATGGAGCATCGATGGTAACGGTTTGGGTAACTTCAGTTGTTTTTGGAAGAATGGCAGATGTGATAAGAGCAATTGTTATTAATACTAGGAGCAAAATGCCTAAGGTTTTTAACGTTTTCATTTTTGGATTTTAAAAATATTTTGTGCTTAATTATCCTGTGTATTCAATAACACAGGCGACTAAATTACAAATTTTACGTGAATTTTGGAGTTTACACTTAGCGGCGATGTTCTTGAAACGAGATCCTCTTCTGAAATAACATTGCATTAATCTGATGGATGCTCAAGTCTAACTTGGTGATATTCATTATATTTGTTACGTGACGACCCAAAAATCAAATCAGCTGATCCTTACCGTTCCAGCCTTCGTTTTATTGCTCCTTTTCCCTATTCTGGCAAGTGCTCAGTATCCTCGATCTTTTGTTTCAAGCAACTATGCTGGATTGTATGGTGCGTCGTTTAATCCCGCCACCTTGGCCGACAGCCGCCATCGTTTTTCAATGATTCCACTATCGGCATATGCCGATGTCACCAATAATTTCATACGAGTAGTAACCCCATATAATCAGGTAAAAGCATTAAAAGGAAATCTCCCTGAAAGTCAGTTGGATGAAAATGGCTACCCGATGTTCAACAACTCCATGATTGATGAGCGACTCAATGGCAATAAAAAACAGTTTTACGCCGCTACCGAAATAACCGAAATGTCGATGATGTTTGGCTTGCCTAATAAAATGGGGGTGGCTTTTGCGGCTAAAACCAGAGTATTTGCAAATCTTAGCGGTTTGAATGAAGATTTAATGAAAATATTTTTGGAAGATTTTGACACCACTGGCCCGAATTTTGATCCACGAGAACACCAGTTGCAATACCTCAATCAGCCCAACGTATTAAATGGATTTAGCATAGGTGGGCTTGCCTATCAAGAACTGGGTTTTTCATTTGCCAACGTTCTTATTGACAACAAGTCGCAATTTTTAAAAGGAGGGGTTACTCTTAAGTATTTGGTTGGACTTGGTGGATATAACTTTTCCATTAAAGAATTAGACTATGAGTTGATTGGATATGATTCGATCCGGTTTAACAGCATTGATGCTGATATATCGTACATAGATGATCGATATTATACAAACAGCGATCAGCGGGTAAAAGATTATTTTGGATCGAACCGATTGGGAAGGGGCATTGCGTTGGATGTTGGTGTTGTATATGAATACCGCCCCAACTACAATACTTTTTTCTATCGTATGGATCGAAGAGAGCACGAAGATCGAACCGCCAATAAATACTTGTATAAAGTGGGGGCTTCGATTGCAGACTTTGGCAGAATCAAATTTAACAACGCGGGAACAACTAAAACCATGCATCTTACCAGCGATGGCTCGGTTGATTGGCATAATTTTAACAGTTTCACAGAGCTGAACGGAGTGGATGGGGTAGATTCATTTTTTTACGAACTCTTTCCTAAAACGGATTCAACTACCGCATTTTCTGCAAACTTGCCAACCAGTTTAAATCTCTTTTTTGACTATCAACTAACAACAGATTGGTTCCTAAGTGCTTCGTATATTCAAAGTTTGCGCACCAATCAAGTTAAAGGAGTTCGGAAGCAAAATGTTCTCACAACCAGTATTCGTTATGAAACTCGAAAGTTTGAAGCGGCCGCAAATTTTATGATGGGTAAGTTTTATACGCCGCTCAACTTTGGTGGATATGTTCGTTGGGGTCCAATTTTTATTGGAGCCGATAATCTTGGAGGAGTTTTAACGCGCAAAAGAACAAACGGGATGAACGTTTGGGCCGGGGTTCAGCTTCCCATCTTACACAACACAATTCCGGATCGGGATTTTGATCAAGTAAGTGATGATAAAGACCAATGCCCAGATTTGGCAGGAAGTGAACGAGCTAAAGGCTGTCCGGATCGTGACGGTGATCGTGAACCCGATGCATCCGATCGATGCCCCGATGTTCCAGGTGAACGTTCACTCAAAGGATGCCCCGATCCAGATGGTGACGGCCTCATCGCCGAAGATGATAAGTGTCCGGATGTATTTGGTTTAAAACAATACGATGGGTGCCCGGATACGGACGATGACGGAGTTCCTGATTATAAAGATATGTGTCCCGAGGTTGAAGGATCTATCGAATATGAAGGATGTCCGTTTGAAGTTGTAGTGGAGGTTGAAGTTGAAGTTGAGACAAAACCGATCGTAGAAGTTCCAAAACTTCCAGGCAAAGAAATAAAAACAGTGGCGGATGTTGTTGAGGTGATGAACTTTGCAGCCTATGATTACTATCTAATACTGGGGGCCTACCAAAACAAAGAATTGGCTGACTTATTGGTGCGGCGTTTAAACAAAGAGGCTGTGGTTCTAACCTACATTTACTTCGACGAAGAAAAGCAGATTAATTATGTAACGTTTGGCAGAGCAACTTCGCGAATTCGAGCATTCGACCAACTTAAAACATTGGATAATCCTGGAGTGAACCTGCTGATAAATGGGCATGTATGGTGGAAGAAAGTGCCCAAATAGAGTCCAACCAACCCGCGGAAGCCACCTTTGTTACCAAAGGTTTTGTACACGGTTCCATTTGATTTAATGTAGGCACTGTAACGGTTTTTGGGATGAGTGGAATGTTTCTGGCCATGATGCTTACTCAAAACGTCGTAATTGGAACGATTTCACTAATTGCCGGTATTTTTGGCTTAATCAAATATAGGATGGGTGCTAAAACCTATTTGATTAACGAAAAAGGATTGGAGGTGGAGATAAGACCGTATTATTTAAATAAGAAACGCAATTAGTTTCGTTGAAAGCAGTCGGTTTATAAACATAAACCTTCCTGTTTTCGCCTCACTACTTGGCCTCTATCCAAATCTGAATTTTAAAAGATTAATCGAACTCAGGTTTCTAAGGCTATTTTTGCCGAAAATTCGCAATGAAAATTTTCAAATACGCCTTACTGTTTATCCTCTTCGTTTTTGTTGGTGGTATAATAGCCTTGCTGTTTGCTCCAAGCTCACACTCGTATTCCAACACCATTCAAATTAACCAACCCCTTGCGGTGGTTTATGGATCTTATTTAGATACCTCGCTCATGCCAATGTGGCTCACCAACGTCAAAACTGTTTCGCCACTCGATTCAAATTATGGTCAAAAAGGATCGAAGGCAGATATTATTTATGCAGAGGCGGATAAGAAGGTGGATGCACGACAAGAAGTGGTTAAAGTTGTAGAAGACTCAGCCATAAACCTCGTGCGTCATTTAAAGGATGAATTGAGCCTGCACGTAGATGCAAGCTTCGTATCTGTAAATCCTACAACAACACAAATCAGTCTTGAAAGTAAAATCGAGTTGCATAAATGGATATTAAAAGTGGTAATGTTTAAGTCGGGAGAGCCTATGAAAAACAGAACCGACGACGAATTAAATGCGTTTAAGAAAATTCTAGAGAGCAGTTCATTTCAAGCTAAAATCTGAGTTCGATTCATATTTTGAATTCACAAGTGAAATGCGAGCTTTTGTATTAACCTCAGTTCGATTAATATTTGCAGGTTCAGATTTTTATAAAATCGTATAGTCAAAGCGTCCTGTTTGTAGGTTTACCGGGGTAAACCAAGAACGGATAATGAAGACTATGCAGCTTTAGTAAAAAGCAAATTTCCCATTTCCACTTGGCAACAGCAATCTACTTCATAAAAATCGTTCAAAATAGCCCGCTATTTTTCACAATTTCCATTGGCATCTCACTATTGACAAGCGTTCTGAACCGCAAGGATTAATCGAACTCAGGTTATTAGAAACCCAATGAGCTTCGCTGAAATCAGTCGGTTTATAAATATAAACCTTCCTGTTTTCGCCTTACTTCTTGGCTTCTATCCTAATCTGAATTTTAAAAGATTAATCGAAATCAGGTTAAAACCATCTAAGCAATCGATCGGCCGACCACGGAATTCTGGAAAGAATTATAATCAAACCCAATCCATAGAAAATCAGGGCTTTTTTGTGCTTTTGAGTGGAATCTGCCGCCTTTTTCACCTTCGATTTACCAATGTGAAAGAGCACAATTGCAAAAATCATAGCCAGTGGGTGTTCTAACAAATACATGCGTATTTCGGGGTTCGACATTGAGCCACCAAAATCTTGCAATCCCGTTTTTATAATGGTGCTGGTAAAAAATAATACAAAGCCCAACAGCAGTTGTACATCTGCAATAATGGTGAGAAACATGCCAGCCTTGTTGTCTTGATTGCCAAATTCGGCATTTGTAACCAGGCCTTTAACAGCTCTGATAATTGCGTATAGCGCCGCAGCCAAAACCAACCATCGAAGTAAGTTGTGAAGAATGAGGATGAAATTTTCCATAGGAATCAAATTTGAATCAAGCTAAGCAAAAGTAGGCAAATCAATGCAGATGAAAGATTCGAGCTACGAATCTTGTTATCAGCAGATTACGGGATATTTAACCAGAAATAATATAAACTTAACAATTTGATAATGTTAAAATAATATTTGGATATAGCCGTGGTCGTAGTTTTGCAAAAAAAAACAATGGTTCATTTACAAAAATTTACCAGCAAGGCATTCATGGTGCTATTCGCGTTGACTGCCTTAAATGCGAATGCGCAACTTGAATTTCCATCTCACGAAGAAGGTTTTAGCATAAGAGCAGCCGATGGGAGTGCAAAAATGAATTTTGGTTTTCGAGTTCAATCGCTTGTGACAGTTTCAACAACAGAGAGTTTCGAAAGTGTAAGCAGCAATATGTTGATTCGCAGAGCTCGACTTAAATCAGACGGTTATTTCTTTTCTAAGAAATTTGGGTACAAGTTTGAAATGGGCATGAGTAATCGCGATATTGGAAATGGTCGAGAAGTTTCACAATCAGGTTCAGCCCCTCGTTTAATTTTGGATGCCGTTTTCAAATACAAACCAGGCAATAATTGGGAATTTTGGTTTGGACAAACCAAGTTGCCGGGCAACCGCGAACGTGTTATCTCTTCGCAATCATTGCAGTTTGTGGACCGAAGCTTGGTGAACGGAAGTTTTAATATTGATCGAGATTTTGGAGCATGGGCTATTTATAAGGCCGATCTTGGCAAATCAAATTTGGTTTTTGCAAATGCCATAACCAGAGGTGAAGGCCGTGATATTGTGGTTAACAATGCCGGAGGATTGAGTTATACAACTCGGCTTGATTTTCTGCCCATGGGTAAGTTTGCATCCAAAGGAGATTACTTCGGAAGTGATTTAGCGCGCGAACAAAAACCAAAGTTATCGATTGGCGTTGGGTACAACTATAACCAAAACGCCAGCAGAGTGGCAGGTCAGTTGGGGAGTTTTGTGGTAGATAGCTTAGGAGAATCCGTAAACGCCAACTTGGCCACCTTGTTAATTGATATGCACTTTAAATACAATGGATGGAGTTTGATGAGCGAATGTGTTTCTAAAACTTCAAATACCAACTTCTCTAGCTATGAGGGCAACATCAATACATATTTTGGCTTAGGAAGTGGGTTTGTTATACAAACAGGCTATTTATTTAAAGAAAATTATGAGTTTGCTTGCAGATACACCAAGCTTAGCTCAAACACCAAATTCTCATCCATTGAAGATCGAGATGAATATACGTTGGGCTTTTCTAAGTACATCTCCGGTCACAATTTAAAATGTCAAACAGACCTAAGTTACAATAAAAGAGAGGCTTCGGATGAAGGAAGCATAAGCTATCGTTTCCAAGTAGAATTTGGTATATAAATTTAACAATTTGATAACACATCAGAATAGGTGTCCAATCAAGCTTTTGACTGTATAATTGCAAAAAATAATCACCATGTGTAGATTGACAAAATCGTTCTTTCTCTTTGCGCTCTTGGTTGGATTTAGTTCCAATTTGAAAGCCCAAATCAGCATCGACACGCTTACATCCATTGAAACCCCTGCATTAGAACTGGATGAAAAGGCCTTTCATAACCTCGCCGCAAAAGGAACACCCGGTGGAGTAGAACTAAAGTGGAGCTTGGATTATAAAACATTGCCCAAGGTCAAAAACCAAATAATTCGATATAAGCGTAAGCTGGATAAGAAAAAGCCATGGAAATATTCAGAGGTAATATCATCAGATGCAACCAAACTTTCGATTGAAGGATTACGAGACAGCGATAAGTACATTTGGTCGGTTGGATTGCGTACCGATGGGGGCAACATTTCAGAGATACTTACCGACAACGAACTCGATGAAACCAAAATGGTATGGGCCAAAGAGTCAAAATTTGAAACCGATGAACCCTGGGGCCTTAAAAAGTTTTTAATTCTGCTTGGGTCGCTCGGATTATTCATCTTCGGCATGAAGATGATGAGCGAGGGCTTACAGCAAAGTGCTGGGTCTAAGATGCGTCAAATCCTAGGTGGCATGACTTCCAACCGATATATAGGTGTTGTGAGCGGTTTCTTAATTACCGCCTTAGTTCAGTCTTCATCGGCAACAACTGTAATGACCGTAAGCTTTGTAAACGCAGGTTTATTAAGCTTGGTAGAATCGGCTGGAATAATGATGGGAGCTAATATTGGAACCACCATAACGGGTTGGTTGGTTTCGTACTTTGGTTTTAAAGTAAGCATTTCTGATTACGCCTTGGTAATCATTGCAATGGCCGCTCCAATGATGTTTTTTAAAGCACCAAAGTTCAAAGGATGGTCGAGTGCATTAATTGGATTTGCCATACTATTTATGGGCCTTAACTTTTTAAAAGAATCCGTACCTTCCGTAGGTGCAGATTCGGGGTTAATACAGTTTTTTACGCAGTTTTCTGAATATGGAATTTGGGGTCGGGTGGCCTTTGTAATGCTGGGAACCCTGGTTACCATTGTAATCCAATCTTCAAGTGCAGCAATGGCCTTAACCTTAACGCTGGTTATATCTAAGGTAATACCCTTTGAAGTGGGTGCGGCCATGATTTTAGGCGAAAACATTGGAACAACAATTACCGCTGAACTGGCAAGTTTAGTGGGTAATGTTCACGCCAAACGTTCAGCAAGAATCCATTCCATATTTAACCTCATTGGCGTAACCTGGATGATTTTCTTAATGCCGTTCTTCCTCAATGCTATTGCCAACTTTATGCCGGGCGATTCATTCCACGATCCAGAAGCAGCCACCTTAGCTCTTGCAGCATTTCACACGGTGTTTAATGTATCTAACGTGTTGTTGACCATTGGCTTTGTGCCTTGGTTGGTGCGTGCGGCAGAATGGACGGTGCCATCTAAAGGTGATGATGATGAGGTGTTTAAATTGGAATACATCAGCAGCGGAATTATGCACACCCCAGAATTGGCAATCTTGGAAGCCAAGAAAGAAGTTCATAAATTCGGTAAACTCACCTTAAAAATGTCGGTTAAAACGAAGGAACTTCTCAATTCTACCGACATAAAAGAACAGCAGCGCTTAATTAAAAAGATCTCGAAATACGAGGACATAACCGATCGAATGGAAACGGAGATTGCCTCATATCTCACTAAGGTATCGGCCGATGATCTTTCGGGCGAAACTTCGAATGATCTGAGAGCAATGTTGAGCATTATCAACGACTTAGAACGCATTGGTGATATTTACTTCGAAATATCTAAAGCGATAGAACGCAAAAACGAGCAAAAACTTTGGTTCCACCAAAAGCAAAGAGACCATTTAAACCAGCTCTTTGTTATTGCGGATGAAGCCCTCGAAATTATGATTGCGAACTTGCAAAAAGAATCGGATCAAATCGATGTAAGAACGGCAGTAAACAAGGAGCACGAGTTGAACCAGTACCGAAACAAAGTGCGCAAAGCGCACTTAAAAAGTGTTGAGCTTGGGGAATATAACATTAAAGCCGGACTTGTTTATAGCAATCTGTTTGCCTCACTTGAGCGGGTAGGCGACCATGTTATTAATGTAACCGAGGCGCTTACAGAAAAAGATTAACCTACATTCAAACCTGAATTCAAACCATTGATCGAACTCAGATAATAACCCAACATCCTCAACCACCCATCAAGGGCTCTGTTGAGGATGTTTTTAGTGTTGCGTTATCCTAAAAGTTCTTGCATATCCTCTTTCAAACAGCTTCTCCAAAACGGTCGAATGCAATTTTTCCAAAACTTTTTTCCAGCAATGGAAAGTTCTCGTACCGAGGTTTTTAGCTCCAACAAAATAAAGGCATTAACCGTTGGGTGAATGAAAAACGGCTTCATATTCCACCAGCCTGGATAATTATCTTTAATGTACACCCACGCATCCATCCAGGTGTTAAATACAGGGAATTGAAGCTCGAGATAGTCATACAATTGCTCAGAGCTGTCAATCATATACACATATTCGCCTGTGGCATCCCGCAATCTTGAAACGGAAATTGAGTATTCGCTGGAGCCGGCTTCGAAGTAACGTTGTTTTACAATCTTGTCTTTCATAATGAATGTTTTAATTAATTTTGATTCAAACTAAGGTCTTCAAAATGCAGCCTATCTGCATTCTTAAATTTTCACTAAAAAATTTTTAATGCCGTCCAACAAAGAAGCTCTTATTCGTTACCGCGCAATCAACCGTGCGTTAATCAATAATCGGATTGTTTCGAAAGAAAAGCTAATCAGTGAATGCACAAAAGCAATTGGGGTAGACGTGGCCTGGAGAACCATTGCAGCAGATATAAAGGCAATGCGCGATGACGAAACCTTGGGGTATTTTGCACCCATACAAAACATTAAGAACGAGGGATATAGATACACAGAAAAAGAGTACTCCATCGATCACATTCCATTAAAAAACGAAGAAATTACGGCTATATCCTTTGCCGCTCGACTACTACAGAACTACAGCCATGTTGAAATATTTTCAACCTTTTCCGGCGCTGTTGAAAAGCTGGGAAAACACGTTGATCTGCAGCTTAGGAACAACGACCACGCTAAGATTGGATCGTTCATTTCATTTGAAGAAAGTACGGCCGATGGGGGCACGAAGTTTATTGATGAACTCTTGCAACACATTCGTCTTCAAACGGTTATAGTTATTGATTATTTTTCATTTTCAAGTCAATCGCAGAAGTCACACGTTTTTCATCCGTATTTTTTAAAGGAATATCGAAACCGATGGTACGTTGTTGGATATCATCAAGAGTACCAGGGTTTACGAACCTTGGCTTTAGAGCGAATTAAAAGCATCCAACCCGATTACCAGACACCATATAAGGCTTCCAATTTTGATTCGAACTCGTATTACAATAATGCACTTGGGGTTTCCATTACATCAAACCATCCTGAACGAGTTATTTTGCTGGTAGATGAAACCCAGTGGCGATATCTACAATCTCAACCCATGCATCACAGCCAGCAATTGGTTGGCAATATAGATTCTTGGTATGAGCTGTCATTTATGTTGATCAGCAACTATGAATTGGTGAGCACCATTTTGGCAATGGGATCGGCGGTTCGCGTATTGGAGCCGCCAGCGCTCAAAGAACAAGTAGCGCTAGAAATTAAACGCATGTACAACAACGTTAAATGAGGCCAATCAATTTAAATTGGTCAAATTTTTCTTAACTTTGGATGCGCAAAAGTTCCACCTAATTTTGAACTGAATATGAAGGTAAAAGTATTTCCAATCATTCTGCTAATCTTTGTTTGGTTTGCCGCATCAAGTTATTGGTATACCTGTAGGATTAAAAAAGCATGCACCTTCTCTCCAGCTACTGCTAAGGTTGGATCTTCGGAAATTCCGAATCCAATAGTGGATGTTAAGCAACAAAACGGCCCCATACTTTTTTCGTGGAATGATCATCTTCCACAACTGAGTGATACGTTTATTACCTTCCGCAAGCAACAGCTGGCTCGTTTAGGATCAACAGATACCCTGCTTGTGGTTGGCAGTTTCTTTGCAGCTGAGAAAAACGGATATGAATTGGGTTTCCAACGTGCGCAACATGTTAAAGCGTTAATTGCAGAAGTATTTGACCCGTCGAGGGTTAAGACCATCTCCCTTCCTGAAGGAAATAATGCCGTGGACTCTACCTTGCCATTTAGCGCAATCAACCTCAACATAATTGTTGGAATGCCTCAAGAGAGCAAAGATTCCAAAAGAAATTCGAATGAGAGCTACATTGAAGAGTTAAGCGATAAAACCATCATCCATTTTCCCGCGAATTCTACAAGAAGCATCATTTCTGAAGAGATTAATTCATTTTTAAATAAAGTGGTGGCGTCTTCGCTTTCTGCTAAGGAGTACAAAATTTACATAGAGGGCCACACAGATGACTCTGGAGAAGAAATAGACAATTATAATTTTGGAAGAAGCCGAGCCTGGGTAATTAAAAAGCTGCTTTGGGATAAAGGTTTGGAGCCAGTTAAATTGATAACATCATCACAAGGTGAACTTTCTCCGGTAAAACCAAATGCCACTGAAGAAGGAAGAGCATACAACCGTAGGGTTGAAATACGAATGGAACTCAATAAATAGCAACATAGAATATGATAATCTTAGATATTTTTACTCAATCCGTTGTTGAATCTCCTGGAGCACAGAGTTTTACAGAGCATTTATTGGAAATCTTAATAATGCTTTTAATTTCCTTTGCATTGGGCTATCTCTTGCGAATGGCAATAGGTGCAAAGCATAAAGCAAGAGCAATAGAGCTTGAAAGAGAGCTAAAAGCCTTGAAGGCTGAACGCAGGGGTTTTGATGACAACAGAATGACTGCTACCACCCTTGAAAGTAAGGTTATTTTACTTGAACAAAAGAACAACATTTTAAAAGGTGAAATGGAGTCTTTAAGAACTGCTTCGAAACCAGATTTATCCGTTTATCAATTAAAAATTGATCGACTTGCGGCGGAAAACACAAAGCTCAAAGCCGACTTAGAAATATGTTTGAACGCTAAGCCGGCGGTTATGTCAAGTTCAAAAGCGTCTGCCGAACCCAAGGAAATAAAGCTAAACATTAAAACTTCCACCACGAGTTCGAGCGATGATTTGAAAAAAATAGAAGGAGTTGGCCCCAAAATAGAATCGATTCTAAATGGAATATCAATCCATACTTTTACAGAACTGTCACAAGCGAATCCACAAAGGATTAAGGACGCATTAATTGCTCAGGGACCTCGGTATCAAATGCACGACCCAACTACTTGGCCAAGCCAGGCCGCACTTGCCGCCAGCGGCGATTGGACGGGATTAAAGGCAATTCAGGCAGAACTTAAGGGTGGTAGAAAA
Organism: Bacteroidia bacterium; assembly: GCA_047614125.1. Classification (GTDB taxonomy): domain Bacteria; phylum Bacteroidota; class Bacteroidia; order NS11-12g; family UBA9320; genus JBLHHI01. The sequence goes on from JBLHHI010000004.1 coordinate 36,865, forward strand.
TCGTAGTAGTAGAGGATTAATCTGATCCTAATCCGGGAATAATCTTTTTGACAAATATGGAATCGCTGCGCTCAACGAAAAACAGGTTGGTTTCTGAACGAATGTTTTTAGCGGAAGAAGAAAAATACAATGAATCCGTTTTGAGGTACTTAATATCGAAGCTTTTCAAATAGGGCCATTCGAAGTATAATATTTTACTTTTTCGAACTTGAAAATCAAGCGTTTTAGATAAAGGCACCAGTTTATAATAGTTGCAGAATACATCAAAAATCGCCACGCCGTTGGATGGGTCAAAAACAAAAATATTCTTATCGTTATCAATCATTTTTGTTGGATACCATTGTGCGGATGTCCAAGAACCAAACGGCATGCTTTCAATGAGCACTTGGCCTTTCTTATCCATTTTCTTCAATCGCATAGTACCCGAATCAAAAAACCAGATGCCGTTATCAAAAGAACGGCAAACCGCCGTAATTTCTCCGATGCTGTAATCAGATAGATTTATTTTTTGCTGAACACTAAGAAGATTGTCCATGATCAACAGGATTTGCTGATCGCGATAAAAGGCATAAATCTCGAAGGGGTTGGAAACATCCAATTGGGTTAGTTTACCGTACAACTTAAAATTTACCCGTGCATTCAATTGACCGTTCAAATCGTACTTCTCGATCGAATTATCTGTCCTGCCAATAAAGAGATTGCCTAAGTTATCGGTGGTATAAATTGAACCAGTGTAAGGCAATGAGAAGGTTGTTTTGGTAGTAGTTTTCTGAAAACCAGTAAGTACAACCAACCCAAGTATGAGCAACGATTTTAAAAATAAGCTAGCTCGCAACATGCTTTTTTAGTTCAAGAGTTGTGCCATCAAAGACGGCATAGGTTTGATGATGCAACCACTCGCCTAGGTTGATGTACCTACTTTCCGAATTTATTTCAACATCGAGCGGTAGATGACGATGGCCAAAAATGTAGAAATGAAAGGGTTGCGAAGAAACTTTTGCTCTGCAAAATTGAAGAAGCCACTCACTTTCCTCATTATATATTTCATCAACTTTCCGATTGCCCAATCTACTTTTTGAAGACAAATAATTAGCAAAGCCGATTCCAATGCGTGACGGTAAAGCTTTGAACAGCAGGATGCAAAGGGGGTTTCGAAATATTTTTTTGATTAACTTGTAGCTGTTGTCTCCCGGCCCGAGACCATCGCCATGGTGCAGAAAAAAAGTAGTGGTACCAACTTCTAAAATTAATTCATCGCTGATCACCGGTATGTTGAGCTCTTTCTCAAAATATCCAAACATCCACATATCATGATTCCCTTTAAAAGCAACAATCTTAATGCCCCGGTCGGTTAATTCTCCAAGCTTGCCCAACAAACGAACGTGCCCTTTTGGAACCGTGTATTTGTATTCGAACCAAAAATCAAACACGTCACCTAATAAAAAGATCACTTGTGCATCGTCCGAAACCTGATGCAACCATTGTACAATGATTCGTTCGCGAACTATGCTTTGGGCATGGTTTGGAATGCCCAGATGAAAATCGGAAGCAAAGTAGATTTTTTTACCGTGCAGAAGATCAATTTTCAAATTCGGGATAATTACAAATGAACAAGTTTAACGGTTTGAGTTGTATGGCCATCTCGGATAAATGCCACATACGTTCCCGGTTTGTTACCCTGTAAGTTAAGTTGGATCAACGATTCACTTTGTGAAGTTTGAGACATTACCTTTTTACCCATCGCATCGTATACCTCTACCGTTACTTTTTGGTTGGAAAGATGGGTGCTTTCAAGGATAAACAAACCCTGGGAAGGATTGGGATAAACAGACCATGTTTTGCTGAGTAAAGGCTCCGTTTGAAGTGAGTACCCAACCGTAAAAAAGTATTCTATTCGCTTTCCAAAATCGGGGTTAAAGTTTTCGATAAAGCCAGCACTTGGAGCGCTAAGTCGCAACAAACCACTCCCAACTTGAGGAATGAGCGGGTAATACAATCCAAAGCCATTTTCGGTTTCGCAGATTAAAGAATAACAACCCGGATCCAAGTTTAAGGTTTCCTTATTCAACGCTCCGCTCTTACCATCTAACTTTTCATATACAACCTTCCCGTTTCGATCCTTTATCACCAAGGTAGCATCTTCTAAACTGTTGTTTCTATACCACAGATCAAAACTGGTAGGTGCTGTTTTGGGTACGTCAAAAGGAACGGACGCTCGATCATTCCCAGCGTATTCATCTTTTTTACCGTTTACGGTTACCACTTCGGCAAAAAATTTCAACGGCCGAACTGAACTCACATAATCCCACATGGCGAAGGGCAGATCAATAACGGCACTTTCTTCAGATTGAAGTTGTCCTGTCCAATAGAACTGAATAGGATTTCCACCAACAACGCCGTATTTCAACAACACACCAACCACTTCCTCGCTGCCCGTATTTCGTATTTTCACTTGAGGTTCTCCACAAGTTGGATTAAGCCTTCGGTAGAATTCCCAATTGTTGGGTCTAATTATGTCTAGAACCTCAACGTCATTGGCAAAGTTGTAGTGTCCGTATTGCATTAAGTGCATCGAAACCACGTAGTTGCCACCACCCTGGCCTAGGTTATCGGTTGGAACGGGTTCGATGTTGTAGTTGAGTTGCACGCTGTCTCCCGTAATTAATGGGGTAAGGTTGAAGTCGTAATCATCTACCGTTGCCCCAGGACACCAACCAGCTCTAGGTGGGGCCCAATTGCCGCCTTGGTCAATCAATGGACTCATTGCGCACTTATCATCTTGCCATATTGACCAATCGAAGGCAGCCTTGCCGTTTACCTCAAGATAATGGGTTTTGTCTGCCCATTCGCAGCAATGATTTTTTCCTTCATCAGCATTGTGACCATGTCCGGTTATACGTGTTTTTAATTTAAACGTTTCTGCCCCTGGGTGGATGGCTAAGCTTTGATTCTGAAACGAAACATCTTCTGCAATGCTTTTAAAGTTCTTGTTTTCTCGGTTGATGTAATACGATATTTCCTTAACGTCTCTTGGAGGCGTTCCCTTTATAAATTCGAAACGGAGGTCGATCAACTCCTGTTGATTTCCAGAAGAAAGCGTTACCCGATCCGTTAATAAGTGGGCATAATCTGTAACATCATAAACCCACTTAAATCCGTTGGGTCCTAAATCAAAGTTGATTCCATACGGAGTAATATATCTTGCAATTTCTATGTTTTCTACTACTTCGAACTTGGTGTAATACGTGGTTAATGATTTGGTTATGGAATTGGTAGCTGCGATGTTCGTGGAATCGCGTTTTGTGCCATCGGGATTAAAGCTGTATACCAGACCAGACTTCCAACCACCTGAAAATGAGGACACTATTGTAGGATTAGCTTGATCTTCAAACTTTGCTATAGACACCCTTGGTCGTTCAATAATCACAGAAATTAAGCTAGAGTCTACGTGATCTGTTTGATTAGCAATGGCGAAAATAGCCATAGGACGATCTCCAGAGGTTTTGTCAATCATCAAAGCATCTTTTTTAGTCCGCTTATTTAAGTAAAAATTTCCGTGTATGCTTGCTTTGATGGAAGGAGCGTGATTAGAAATTATTTCGGAGGCCTTACTTTGATCGTAGTTGTCGAAATCAAACGAGAACACAAGGTTTGAAAAATCCGGATGACTGGGGTCAAGCTTTTTTGAAGAAAGAAGGGCTACGCTTGAAGCCGAAACCTCTGAATTAAAAACTACGACTTGATCAATTTTGCCCTGGTATTGATAATTCGTTATACCCTTTCCTATTCTAAATTCTGTGATACCTGCCATGTTGCGAAACTTATCATTTCCTGAGTGCCACAAGGAGCCGTTAATGTACACCTTCATTGAGCCCGTCTTGGCATTCTTCACAAAGGCGTAGTGATTCCATTTATCTTTAAACTGGCTGTTAGAGGCAGCCTTATTAATACGATCATACGAACCCCCATCATTTCCGGCATCCCAATATATTTGACCATTGCTCCAGGGATGATGAATGTTTATAACCCGTTGACCATCAACATTTTTTCCTTCAATTATGGAAGTGTTGGATGGGAGTGCTGCATCTCCTTTTGCCCAAAATGCAACGGTTATTACAGAGTCGATGGGTGCGCAAACAGTTTGAGCGTCATTAATAGATATGAAGCCATCTTCTATGGGCTCGTAATACGCATCTTGAGTACCAGCTAAAACACCCGCATTTGGTGTTACGTCAGTTGCCAATGATGGAAATAAGCCCGCATTGGTGGGAGCAAGAAATTCGATTACAAGGTTAGAGGTACCGTCCCAAACGAAGGGCTCCAACAAAGAAAACTCGTGCTTTGTACCGCCCGTTCCTTGAATGTTCCCTTCAAACACTGTGTTGAAAGGAGTTTCAATAAAGCGATCCAAATTTGTAGTGACAGTTGCCGCAATTCCAATGTTAACGTTGTTGACGTTCATTGATCCAGGCTTAGATAAAAAAGTTAAAGAGGTAATAATGCCGGCCGATAAGCCGAGGGTGTTTAATTCTTGCGCAGTATATATGTATTGAACTCGGGTGTTATTAAAAACATCGTTACTCGAGCTTAATCCGGAACCAACGATCACAGAATCTTTTGAAGCTACAACATCTACAACGCGGTGTTTCACATATCGATACAAAGTATCTGCGAGCGAGGTAATCACCCAACCATAATCATCCGGTTCCGAATCCCCCACTCTAAAATTACTATGCTGGCGCTCAGTACTGTCAATTTGACCCGTGCTATCGTGAACAGTGGAATAACTTAGATAGTCCCATTCGCCACAAGGAAATCCATCTTGAGTAGTTTGTGGATCGCACTTAAGGGTGTAGTGCATGTTTATTTTTTGCCAATTTTGCCCGCTTGCCGGGAATTGATAGGTGCCTTTCCGCTTTGTGATGTCATTAAAATTTAGTGTTTCCACCCAAACGGTATCCTGAGCGAATGCGCTGCTTGAAATAAAAAATAAGGTCAAATAAGTAAAAAGATATTTCATACTTAGAAATCAGTAGGTGGGTATGTACATTAAATAAGTGCCAAATTTGGCGAAATAGTATTGCCTAAACAAGAATGCTCTGGTGTTTCTATGTAATTTGAGAGGAGGCCTTTTAGATTCTACAACTCATTCATATCCACCCAAATGGAACTCTCGGGATATGTTAAAGCCAAAATGAAGATCACCCTTACCCACTCGACCCGTAGTTTGGGTTAAAATAGCTTTTTCAAAAGTACCTCTTGCGTTGGTTACATGGAGCTGAAAAGTGTGCCAGCCGGTATTAATATCAATTCCTAACGACAAAGGGTTGCGATAAATATTGGCAATCTGATCTGGAGCCAGCAAAAAGTAATCTAAGTTTAAAGTAATAGATGGAAGAATCTTTTGTCTCAAACCAATGCCCAAGGCAAGAACGTCGTGCTGATAATGCGTAGAATCAATCAAATTTCTATGCAGAAGGGTTGGTGCCAATTGAGCTGAAAATTTAGCATTAAACTTACGAGCAATTACGATTTGATGCAGATACGATAGTCGAGATGTAAAGTAATTGGTTCGGTTTGGGGGTTGCTCCACGCCATTCATTGAAATCCCTGCAATGTATGCCAAACTAATGGGCATATTGCCCGGGTCTTCAATCTGTCTTAAAAAACGATATTTAGCAAAACCATCAACGGTTTTTTCAAAGGTACTTCTGCCTATACCCACGTTCAAATTGTCTGTTAATCCATAATCAAAGCTCATGCGCATGGTTGCATTGTCGAGTCCCCAAAAGTTTTGATATCCACCCGAGAGTAAACCAAAACGATGGTTTATTCGGAAATCGAGCACTTTTTTAACAATCAATTCAGTTGTGTGGCAATTAACAATCCGACTGCTGTAAAAGGTATTTGTGGTATACATAACTTCTTTTTCAGGAAGAACATCGGATTGCGAAAAAGCAATCGAAGGAATCAAGGCTAGGAGAGTATAAAAAACGGATTGAAGCTGCATTTGACTGGGGTTTATGGTTGGAATTAATTATTGGGTGAACCTGCACTAATCCAAGCTTGCATTTGAACAATAAGGCAAGCATTGAGCTTTGCGCTTCCTTTGGGCATGGGTGAAGCACCCGGCCCGTGTTGAATGGCTTTGAGCAACTTGCCATTATCTGCGTATATTTTCACTTGCGCATGCCCATCTAAATTCACATTTCCACCCAAGGCGGCAAAGTCATTTTTGCTATGGCACTGAAGGCAATTGCCTGTTAATAAGCCTGATATGTGATTGCCATACGTTATGTTGAAAGTATCGCAAGGCGTGCTGGATGGATAGAGTTCTTGTTCAACATCGTAGTAACATCCAGTGCTCGAAACAAGCCACAGTGTAAGAGTTATTAAGATTACCAGAATCTTATTCAATTTGATCATATTTTTAATTATTAGGTGCTCCTGCTTTAATCCAAATTTCAATTTTTGCTTGAGCACATGCCTCCAATGGCCCAGCAGGGGGCATAGAAGGGAAAGGCGGTTTTCTTCCCAGCACGCCTACTAACTTCCCATTATCCACCAAGGTTTTTAAGCTGGTATAATCGGTAATTCGGATGCCGCCACTGGCTCCAGAACCACTGTGGCAACCGCGACAAGTGGATTCAAAAATGGGCCAAATGCTCTTAGAATACGAAACATTAGTTGTATCGCACCCGTTTTGGCACCCATTGTTTTTAGCCCCTTGCAATATCCATAATCGAATGGCATTTTTCTGTTCAGCGGTAAGTGATGCAGGCGGAGGAGGCATAAGTTTTTTGGGATCGGTTTCAACCAATACTTCATAAAAGTCGCTCCCACCTGGATTTCCAGGTTTAATTTTTCCGCCATTCATAATGTTGGCATAATCCGTAAATTGAAGACCTTCCGTCCGTGTAATCGCATCATGGCAACCGGCTTTAGCACAGCTCGATTGGATCAGAGGCAGGATTTCATTAACGAAGTAAACCGTGTCTCCGCTGCAGGTATCGGAAGTAGTAGGGTTTCCGGTGGTGTCGATTGGTTTAATATCAGCCGGCAATTCATGTTTGCAGTTTTGCAAAAACAAGGAGACTAAGAGGCTTACTGATAAGAGTAAAAAAAGTATTTTCATATAACTTTGGATAATATAGTACGAAATAAATCTAAAAAATTTAAAGTGAGTTGTTTGGATTACTTAACAATAAACTTCTTAACCTGAGTTCGATTCATATTTTGAATTCAGAATGCTTGTGGACCGTGAGTTTCGAGTAAAAATATCGAAGACAGGGCGGGCCCTTTCGAGTAATTTTTACGAAGAAAATCGCAGCTCACTATTGACAAGCGTTCTGAACCGCAAGGATTAATCGAACTCAGGTTCTTACGAAAATAGTAAAGAGCCGGAGCTACCAACCGCTTATAAAGAGTCGATCTGCTGCGCGAGCACCACACTTTTGAATTTTATGATAGGCTTCGCCAGCAACATAGCGAACATCTTCTGTACTTTTTTTAGCAACCCAAGCCGAACAAATTGCATGAGCCACATAAGCTTCTGGCGCCAGAAGGTGGGTGGTGCAAACCACTGGGAATGCGCCTGCTTCTTGAAGATGAGAACTAAAGTACGAATGAGAATAGCAAGCTATTACCACGGCATCTCGATGAATTGAATCGGAAGCATAAATGGCTTCTATGTCCACATCCATCAAGCCATTGTGCCCATTAAATATGAGCAAATCCGAAGATGAGCCAAATAATATCGTATCCTTTTTCACGATTAGGTTTTGATAATTTTGACCAGCACAAGATCTAAAATAGGATCGAAGGCAATGTTCCATTTCGCCGCCGTCAAAGGCATCCGCAATCAGGAAGACGTTTTCACGAAAATGCTTAAAAACCAATCGCTCTAGAACAGCGCTATCTGGAGAAATCGTGTCATAAATTAACAACCATTCTGTGCTTTTATTAAAGTGGGTTTTAATGCCATAGCCCGCTCCCCAATACAAATTTGTTCTTAGATTTTGACCATTGCCCAGCGAAGCATTTACGGGTACAATACCTTGATTTTTGTTATCGCAAAGCGGAACAAAAATATGGATGATTCGAATCGTTCGATCTTTAACTACGGGTGACATCGAATTTGAGTGGCTTGTTAGTTTGGGTTGGTTGGCAACGATTATATTCTCAACAGGTAGCAACACGTCGTCTTCAAAGCTGGTAGAATGGTCATCAATCGACCTTATGCATGAAATTAGCAAGAAGACTATTAAAAGGAGGTGGGATACTGATTTCACCTAAGTAGTACGCTGCCATAATTATTTTAGTACTTCCAATGCGCGGTTATTACCATCGAAAAAGATAAAGTCTTTACTTTGCAGCAAAGGGTAACCCAATGAAGTATATTTTTACCATGATCGTCACTATGTCATTGTTCATCAATGCAATGGGGCAAGACAAAGGCGTTTGGTCTGGAAATTTCCAAAGCAACTTTTCCGTGTTTATGTTAGACAGCGCCATTGGAGCGTTCGAATCACCTCAATACTTTACGCAAATAAGTTCTTCAGAAGCATGGCTATTTTTAAACTATAAAATCAAAGGTTTTGACTTTGCTGCTCGGTACGACCTGTTCAACAACAGCAACTTGCTTAATCCAACAGGCTCTTTTTCGGGACATGGAATTGGTTTTTGGCAGATAAAAAAATCGATTGATAACTTAACGCTCACAGTGGGTTCTTTTTATGATCAATTTGGATCAGGACTGATTTTTAGAGCTTTTGAAAATCGATTAATTGGAATTGATTATGCCGTTGAAGGGGTGCATGCTAAATATCAAATCAACGATCACTTTTTTGTAAAGGCATTTACGGGTAACCAAAAAGGGTCTCAAGAAAACCGCTTTGGAAGCAGTTCGCAGATTGTAAAAGGTATAAACTCGGAGCATTCGTTCGAAGTTAACGAGGGCAGGGGCACGGTAACCTTTGGCGCCAGCGGAGTTAATAGAACCTTAAGCGGATCTGTAATGAGCGAAGTTGTGGCTGAGATTGAGTCGTATAATTATTTGGATCGTTTTGATCCAAAATATAACGTGTATGCTTATAATTTGTACATGAACGGGTACGTCGGAAACTTTAACTTTGGAGCTGAGTACAACCAAAAATCTCCTGAAGCCATTCGGGACCAATTGGGCTTGTTGGTACTTAAACCGGGATCCATCTTTTACGCCAACGTTGGATATTCTAAAAACAAATTAGGGAAAAGCAAAAAAGGAGGAATAGGGGTGAACGTTCAGTATCGACACATCGATCACTTCCAACTAAAAACCTCTCCGAACGATCAACTCCTGAACGGTATTTTATCGTATCAACCTTCATTAACTCGACAAGCATCGTATCGGATGTTAGCCCGTTATCAGGCTCCTGCCCAGGATTATGGCGAAAAAGGCTTACAAGCTGAAGTGATTTGGACGATTAATAAAGGAAAAACGTTGACGCTTAATTATTCAAACATTCAACGATTGGATGGAGAACAGCTCTACTATGAATACTATGGAGATTACCAACAAAAGTTTAGCTCTAAACTGAAGGCAACGGTGGGGTTACAGTCCATTTTTTACAATCAGGAAATTTACGAAGGGAAAGATCCAAGTTACCACGACGTTCATACGATAACACCGTTTGTTGAGGCAACTTATAAAATAACTCGTAGAAATTCAATCCGTTGCGAAGCACAATACTTAATGACAGGCGAAGATTTAGGGAGCTTTGTAAATGCGATCATAGAATTAAACTTATCGCCGCATTATTCATTTTCATTTAGCGATATGGTTAATGTAGATCCCGTTCGTCACGCCGGTTCCGCCATCAGTGATGACATAGTTCACTATTGGACGATTTTTGGCAAATACAACATCAATACCACTTCGTTTACCTTGGCATATATAAAACAAGTTCAAGGCATTAATTGCACCGGCGGTATTTGCAGAATAGAGCCGGCATTTAGCGGAGTCCGTTTTACGCTCACCACCAACTTTTAAAAGTTAGTTAATTTGTAGGATGATGGTTTTGATTTGATCAAAATTCAGTTTCCCTTCTTTAAACAACGTAGTATCCCCTTTTTTGAAGAGCGTTATTGGAATAGCGCCATCCCATGTTGGGTTGATTTGATTAATCCACAAGTCGGCATTTGGCTCGTGTAAAATGATAACTTCTGATTGGATGTGACTTCGTTTAATAAATTTCGTTAACGTTGAGTCCCAACTCGATTTCATATCCAAACTTACCAGAAGCACTTTTAGTTTTATTTGTTGAAAAGAATCGGTAAGTACTTCAAATACTGGTAATTCTTCTACACAAGGTTTGCACCAAGTAGCCCAAAAATTAATTACGTACAAGGTATCGGATGGTAGGTTGTTAAGGAGTTTAAGAAAAGGTTCGCTTTGGTAAACGGGTATGTTTAAGCCCGATGAATCGATGCGCAATTCGGTTGGGTATGTGGGTTGGGTTTTATTTTGCGCAAACGATGAAAGAGCACCAAAGATGCAAATGGCAGGAACAGCTAAATATTTGGGCAACTTTGAAAGGATCATTTGTAACAAACTTAAGGCTAAATTATTTATGGCTATATCGGATTGAAATCCGTATTTCGCGGAACGTAATAAGCAGTATATGAAATATCAAGTAGCTATTGTGGGAGGAGGAATTGTTGGATTAGCGTCGGCGTATCAAATATTAAAGACGAAACCCAATACTCGATTAATCATACTTGAAAAGGAGTCGAAAGAGGCGCAACATCAAACAGGGCATAACAGTGGAGTAATTCACTCCGGATTGTATTATAAGCCTGGATCGTTAAAGGCAACAAATTGCATAAATGGATATAATATGTTGCTCGACTTTGCCAAAGAGCAAAACATACCGTACGACTTATGTGGTAAGGTTGTAGTTGCAACGAACAAATCAGAACTTGCTGAATTAGAAAAACTGTATCAAAGAGGAATAGAAAATGGGCTGAAAGGTCTAAAGCGATTGAACCAGGCAGAGTTAAAAGAGATTGAACCACATGTTGCGGGAATTGAGGCAATATTGGTTCCTCAAACTGGAATTATAGATTACAGTTTGGTTTCAAAAAAGTATCGAGAACAAATTGAAGCAATGGGCGGATCGTTTAAATCGAACTTTCGAGTTGAAGGGGTTGCAAAAGGTAGAAATATATGGTTGCTGCGATCTAATAATGAGGTAGTTGAATCAGAAACGTTCATTAATTGTGCGGGACTTTACTCCGACAAAGTTGCAGGACTTTCCATAGCTAAACTCGATACAAAAATTATACCTTTTAGAGGAGAGTATTACATGTTAAAGCCCGAGTCGCATCATCTGGTGAAAAATTTAATTTACCCAGTACCAGACCCCAATTTTCCATTTTTGGGCGTTCATTTTACGAGAATGATGAATGGCCATATAGAGGCCGGACCAAATGCTGTTTTAGCATTTAGACGAGAGGGGTATAAAAAATCACAGATTCATTTAGGTGAATTGTTTGAATCGCTGATGTGGCCTGGATTTCAAAAAGTGGCCGCAAAATACTGGAAAACGGGAATGGGAGAGATGTGGCGTTCATTTTCGAAAAGAGCGTTTGTAAAAGCCCTTAAAAAGTTGATTCCAGAAATTACAGCAAACGATTTGGAGGTGGCTCCAGCGGGAGTTCGAGCACAAGCATGTGATCGAACGGGAGGATTGTTAGATGATTTCAAAATAATAGAAAAGCCCGGTGAAATACATGTACTTAATGCCCCGAGCCCAGCAGCAACATCTAGTTTGTCTATTGGTAAATCAATCGCAGAACGATGGGTAAGTCAACGAGCAAGTTAATCTGAGCTAAATCTGCTCAAGCGCTTGCATAACGGCTGTTTTTCTGCGAGTTGAAACGGGAATGTATCCGCCGCTCGTTAAGTTTATGTGGCCTCCATCTGCTTTAACAAATTCTTTGATGAAATCGAGATTAACGAGATGCGATTGGTGAACGCGAATAAAATTGCTGTCAGCAAGCATGGCGTCGTATTCTTTGAGTGTTTTTGTAACAAGAATGGTCTCGCTGCTTTTTAAAAAGAACTTAGTATAATTAACATCAGATTCGCAACGAATGATGTCGCTAATCTTAACCACACACATCTTTTCTTGAGTATTTAATACCAAACGCTCCATTTTGTGAATGGGATTGGCAATGTTTTCACTTAAAGCTTTGAGGTTGGTTGGGTGATCTACGGTTCCAACGGCCTTCATCACGGCCTCTTTCAAGTCGGATTGATTTATAGGCTTCAACAAATAATCTATTGCGGAAAACTTAAAAGCTTTTAATGCATGCGCGTCACTGGCAGTAGTGAAAATGGTTTTAAACTTTTTGTGTTGTACCATTTCAAGTAGGTCAAAACCATCGCCATCAGGCATCTCTATATCAAGAAATACGAGCTGTGGTTTTAATCTATTCACTAATTTCACACCTTCAACAACACCGGAGGCTTCTCCAATAATATTGATGGCTAGGCCTAAAGTTTTCAGGTCAGAATCCAGAATTTTACGAGCGTCTTCAATGTCGTCAATAATTACCGCTGTGGTGAGCTTCATTAAAACGAATAACGCATTATTTGTGATAGGGAACAACAAATACAAAATTATGGCAACAAAAAAAGCGGTGCTCAATAGGCGTCGGGTTTTTTTGCGCCACCTTATCCATAACATTCTAAATTTAGAAGTAATTGCCAAATCAAGAGTATTGTGGTAAGCTACAGCAGCAAAATGCGGCTGAAGTTTAATACTACGATTACGATTTTCTATTGATGATGAAAATAAAAGCATTCCTTTTAACCTGAGTTCGATTCATATTTTGAATTCAGAACGCTTGTGAACAGTGAGTTTCGAGTAAAAATTGCGAAGACAGGGCGGGCCCTTTCGAGTAATTTTTACGATGAAAATCGCTTTTCACAAGTGTAAAGCGGACTTTTGTATATAAAACCCTATTAGCTTCGTTGAAATCAGTCGGTTTATAAACATAAACCTTCCTGTTTTCGCCTAACTACTTGGGTTCTATACAAATCTGAATTTGAAAAGATTAATCGAACTCAGGTTATTATTTATTTTTATACAAGTTGATTGTACAGCGAGATGGTCTTGAACAGATTTAAGTCGAGCCTCAGACTAGCCTTGATTACAGTTTTTGGTTCCAACATCATCTGTGTTTGCTGATGGAGTTAAAGAACACTGCTCACAATCCAAATTGCGCACAAATTCATTCAACTTTATTTCCTCCATTGCATTTAGGCTTGCACAGTTGGTGTTAAAGTAAATGACTAGTTTGTTCTGACCGCTTAGATTGAAAGTACTGAGTAAAAAAGCGAAAAGAATTGTGAGCCTTGCGTTCTTCATAGGTTGAAAGTGTATTGATGCACCTATGACGAGCGCGCTCATAAAATGGTTGGGTAATGAATAATTTAGGCCAAAATAGCAGCAATTCCGGGTAATTCTTTTCCCTCAAAATACTCAAGAAGGGCGCCACCTCCGGTCGAAACATAGCTGACTCTATCGGATAGAGCAAAGGCATTGATTGCCGCTGCGCTGTCTCCACCTCCAATTAGCGTAAAGGCGCCGTTGTCCGTTTGGTTTGCTAAGGCGTGTGCTACTGAGCGTGTGCCATTAGAAAAGTTGTCAAACTCAAAAACGCCCATTGGACCGTTCCACAAAATGGTATGTGCCTCTGCTATAACTGCGATATATTTCTTAACTGATTCCGGACCAATATCCAAGCCCATCCATCCATCAGGAATAGCATTGCTTAGATGAATTGCAACACCCCCGTCGTTTGTAAACCCATCGGCGCAAACCGAATCTTCCGGCAGCATGAGTCGAACGCCTTTTTCCTGCGCCATTTTCATTAAGCTGAGTGTAAGATCCAATCGTTCATCTTCGCATAGGCTGTTGCCTATTTTACCGCCTCGTGCTTTTAGAAAGGTATAAGCCATTCCACCGCCAATTAAAATGGTATCTGCAAGGTTCATCAGGTTTTCAAGAATGAGCAACTTATCCGAAACCTTAGCACCTCCTACAATGGCTACAAATGGCTTCTGGGGAGACTGCAATACCTTTTCGGCATTGGATATCTCACTTGACATAATGTCTCCAATGCACTTACTTGAATCAAAAAATTGAGCAATAATGGTGGTGGATGCATGTGCCCGATGAGCTGTTCCAAAAGCATCGTTCACATAAAAACTTCCGAGCGCAGCCAATTTTTTGGCAAACGTAAAATCACCTTGAGTTTCTTCCGAATAAAATCGAAGGTTCTCTAATAGCAGAATTTCTCCCGGTTTTAAATTATTTGCTTTTTCAACGGCTTCGTCACCAATGCAATCGTTCGCAAATAGAACCGGCACACCTGTGAGTTCTTCAAGGTGTGACACCAGGTGCCGTAGAGAAAATTTGTCTTCAGGTCCGGCTTTTGGTCGACCTAAATGCGACATCAATATTGCCGATCCGCCGTCGATTAAAACTTTTTGAATGGTTGGGATGGCCGCCGTCATTCTTGAATCATCCGTAATTTGCAAGGCTTCGTTTAGCGGAACATTGAAATCTACTCGAACCAATACTTTTTGGCCGGCGAAATTGAAATCAGCAATGGTTGGTATCGACATTACTTTAAGGCATTGAAGGTTTCTAATGCTTTAAAAGCTTTGGCTGCTTCGCCTGAACGAATGATGTTCACCTCAAACATTTTGTCGCCTTGTAAAGTGCGGTTTACCACATCTTGCCCTTTCACAACATGGCCAAAGACACTGTGTTTATTGTTGAGATGCGGGGTTGGGGTAAGGGTTATAAAGAACTGGCTTCCGTTCGTTCCAGGCCCACTGTTGGCCATAGATAAGATTCCAGAAACAGCATGAGTAAGAGTTGGGCTGAACTCATCGCGGAACGAATATCCCGGTCCGCCGGAACCATTTCCCTCCGGGTCGCCCCCTTGAATCATAAAATCATTATCATCGCCATTCACACGGCTAATCACTCGGTGAAAAGTGAGGTCGTTGTAGAATGGCTCACCTTTGGATTTTGCATTATTTGGCATATCGCCTTCGGCAAGTGCAACAAAGTTGGCAACCGTTAACGGCGCTTTCGTCATTTCCAATTCAACAATTATTTCACCCTCAGTTACTAAAAACTGTGCAAACAAACCTTCACCAAAGGTTTTAATTATGGAATCGGAATTCATACCCAATTTTTTGGAAGGAGTCCTTCCCTGTTCGGTATGGTTTTGAGATTTGCTACCGCCACCGCATGCGGCAGTTAGAATAAGTGCTGAGGTGATAAAAAATGTTGAATATTTCATAAAAGACTTGAGTTGATGTATGGCGCAAATTTAAGGGCAAAAGCTAAATATTAATACGTAAGCCCAGCAGCTTATCCACGGGTTATTTCTTTCGGATTATCATCAAGCCATCTCGCACGGGTAGTAATACGTTTTCTACACGATCATCGCTTGATATTTTCGCATTAAACTCTTGTAAGGATTTGGTCTCTAGGTCTTTGCCATCAACTACCTCTTGTAAAACTTTGCCACTCCACAAAACGTTATCCGCTATTATTACCCCACCCTTCGACAATTTATCAATAACCAAATCGAAGTAATTGCTGTAATTTTCCTTATCGGCATCAATAAAAACCAAATCAAAAGTCGCATCAATTTGAGGGATGATCTGTGTTGCATCGCCAATTTTAAAATCAAACTGATCTGCTTTTTTGGATTGGCTGAAGTAGCGCGTCACCATTTCTTCTAATTCTTCATTTACATCAATGGTAATGAGCTTTCCAGCGGGATCTAAGCCCTCCGATAAACAAAGAGCTGAATAGCCGGTATAGGTGCCAATTTCGAGCACGACCTTAGGCCGAATCATTTTACTTATCATGCTCAATATTCGGCCTTGCATGTGACCCGATAGCATCCTAGGAATTAATACATTAGCATACGTTTCTCTATTTAAAGCTTTAAGTAAGTTACTCTCTTCTGTGGTGTGTTCTTCGGCATACGCCAACAGGTTATCATCTATAAAATCCATGTTGTTATTTTAACTCTAAGTCTGCAAATATGAGCTTATGATCCGAGAAAATATCATCCGTTGATTGATAATTGGTGCATTTAAGCTCGGGGTCGTAGAGCAGATAATCTATGCGAAGCAAAGGAAATGGTTTTAGAAAGCTGGATTCCCACCCTGATCCTTTTTCAATAAAGGCATCTTTTTTACCATATTTCAATTCCTGATAAGTGAAACTGTGTGGAGTATCATTAAAATCGCCACAAATAATCGATCGATATCTGCAATCCTTCATATGATACTGAAGGGCATTTACTTGCATGGCGCGCTGCTGCATTGATTGTTGGATTCTTTTTCGAATGCTCAATGCATGTTCTTGATACGACGAATCCAATCGCAGATCTCGAAGTTGATAATAGTCTCTTGGTTTAAGCTTGTTGGACTCTAAATGAACTCCATAAATTCTAATCGTATCGCTTGCGTGGATTACGATGTCAGTAAAGGTTATCATTCCATAGGTTTGTTCTCCAATATAGACCTGGCCGCGGTTTACAACCTCGAATCGAGTTGCCACATGAATTCCCACTTTTTTATTACGACCATGGAAGGTGTGGTAATTGGGAAGCTTGGCCTTAAGAACGCCTTCGTTCTGGTTTCTAAATTCAATTAACACAGCAAAATCAGTATTAGATGAATCAAGAAACGTTCGGATGTTGGGCAAGTTGTTTTTGCCAAATTGCGCACCAAAACCATTGGTGTTAAACGCGGCAATTCGAAAACTGTGCTCAGAACGTGGTTCGGGATTGTGGAATGAGATGTAACGAATCAGAAAGGGTATGCCAAGAGCTAAAACCACAACATTGTATTTAAAAACACCCATTTTATAAATTAGAGCGAAGAGGGTACTCAGCAGGGTGGCGATTAACCAGAACGGATAGCTCAATCCAAAAAATGCAGCAATGGTGCTTGTTCTTGGGTCGATGAAAGGAGCCAGGTAGCTAAGACAAAGCGCTGCAAGGCAAGTGGTATTAATGAATATTGCAAACCATCTCCAAAAGACTTTCATTGATTATTGATTGAAAAGCACTATTCGCTAGCTCTAAAAAGTAATTCTTTTTCCTGCTTAGTCAGGCTATCGTATCCAGATTGGTTGATCTTGTCAAGTATGGCGTCGATTTCATGCTGATCTGGTTTGGAACTGTTGGAAGAATCATAGCCACTGCTGTGTTCGGTGCCGTGTCTAACTTGATTGCTAACGGTGGTTTTTGGTTTAGTAACCTTTTGTTTTCGAATGATGTTTCGTTCATCGATCACTTGATATTTCGGTTTGAATGGGTTTCGAATGTTGTTGAGAAAGCTTAGATTGAGTCCCAGTGTATCGCGCATTTGCATTACATATAATAGCCCCCAAATTGCACCACCTAAATGGGCCAGCTTACCCCCTTGATTGCCTTCGGTAAAGAGTAGAATATCCAAAGCAATAACATAAATGGCAATCCACTTAATTTTTAACCGAAAGGCCCCAAATAGATAAACCTCGTAATTTGGAACCAAAATAGCGGCCGCCGCAACAATTGAAGTAACGCACGCGCTGGCACCCAACATATATCCACTGTTTAAGGTTCCAGATAAAACAGGAAAAATATTTGTAAAAAGAACAGAAATAAAGGCGCCCAATAAGCCGCCACCAAAGTATACTGCGTAGACGGTTTTTTTGGATACAAAATCTTCAAAAATTCGACCCATAAAGTAAAGCAAGAGCATGTTTCCCAAAATGTGCATAAGCCCCGCATGCATAAACATATGGGTAATGATGGTCCAAGGGCGGGATATTATTTCCCCTACACGAGGAGATAGATTTAAATAGTTGAGCACAACGCCGGCTTGATCATCTGCTTGATACAAATTGGCCACCATTTTAAACAAGGCAACGGCTATAAAAACAGCAATGTTTAAGATGATGAGTTTCCGGATGGGAGAGTCATTCTTGTTAAATTGATATTTTATTTTATCCCAGATTGTCATGTACTATCAGCACTAAGATAACTAAAAGAAGGAGTCCCTTCTTGTTTTGTTCCAATATTTTACAATAATTATACCTACAATCAATCCGCCCAAATGCGCAAAATGTGCGACGTTGTCTCCAGGATGATTAGCTATTCCTCTATATAACTCATAAAGCCCGTAAAAAGTTACGATGTATTTTAATTTTAAAGAAATGGGTGGAAACAAGAGTTGCA
>JBLHHI010000005.1:0-53473 GCA_047614125.1 Bacteroidia bacterium
TTACCGGGGTAAACCAAGAACGGATAATGAAGACTATGCGGCTTTATTAAAAAGCAAATTTCTCATTTCCACTTGGCAACAGCAATCTACTTCATAAAAATCGTTCAAAATAGCCCGCTATTTTTTCGCAATTTTCATTCGCATCTCACTATTGACAAGCGTTCTGAACCGCAAGGATTAATCGAACTCAGGTTTATACTAAAAGTTTAACTGGGTTTTCCATCAACTCCTTAAATGTTTGCAAGAACTTAGATCCAACAACTCCATCAACTATGCGATGATCGCACGACAAGGTTACCTTCATAACATGCCCTGGTTTCATTACCCCATCCTTCACCAAAACTGTTTCTTTAACTCCTCCAATGGCCAAAATACATGCATCGGGTGGATTCACAATTGCGGTAAATTCTTCAATTCCAAACATACCTAAATTGCTGATGGTAAAAGTGTTTCCTTCCCAATCGGTTGGTTGCAGTTTTTTATCTTTTGCCTTTCCCGAAAAAGCCTTTACCTCGGCACTGATCTGAGAAAGTGATTTATGATTGGCGTGTTTAACAACCGGCACAAGCAATCCTTCATCTACGGCCATGGCAACGCCAATGTGAATGTGTTGGTAGGTTCTGATTTTATCGCCTAACCAAGAAGCATTAACCTTTGGGTTTCGAGTAAGTGCTGCGGCAGAAGCCTTAACAATCAAATCGTTCACCGAAAGCTTGATTTCAGAATACGTATTCATTTCGGCGCGTGCTCGCAATGCTTCATCCATCTCTATTTCCATCGTAAGATAGAAATGAGGAGCTGTAAACTTACTCTCACTCAATCGCTTTGCAATGGTTTTACGCATTTGAGACAAAGGTTGATCTGTAAATGCCTCTTCTCCCAGTACCGCAGTTTGCATATGATTTGCTCCGGTTGATTGGAAATTTTCTATATCGCGTTTAATAATTCTTCCCCCTTCACCGCTTCCAACAACCGTTGAAATATTTACTCCCTTTTCTTTCGCCAACACTTTGGCAAGTGGAGAGGCCTTTGTGCGATCGCTTGAATTTTCAATTGCGTTGGACTCCGGAGTATGGGTTTTCTCAGCAGAAACAGAATTCGTTGGTTTTGCATCTTCCACCACCGGCTGTGTTGCTTCTGCTTTGGGAGTATCTAAAGTTGAGGTTGCCTTAGCTTCCGCCAAAATAGCTGCAAAATCTTCCCCCTTTTTTCCAACAATGGCTATTACAGAATCTACGGCAATGGCTGCTCCCTCCTTGGCTTCCAAATGGAGTAGTTCACCTTTTTCAAAGTTTTCCAAATCCATGGTTGCCTTGTCTGTCTCAACTTCCGCCAAAATATCGCCTACCTTGAGCACATCTCCAACTTTAACTTGCCAAGATACAATCACACCCTCTTCCATGGTGTCGCTCATTTTAGGTAATCGTACTGCTACTGCCATATTTTTATATAAACCGCAAAGCTACAGAAAGGCTAAAAAGTAAACCAGTACTTTTCCATATTCATAGCTTTTCCATTAAACACCTTAATAGCTTGCTTGTTTTGCTTACACATCCGATTTGTCCTGAGTTCATACTTTGTTGAAAAATTGATGCTAAAGTTGGCGTTCTTTGAATCGAAATTAAAAAAAGCATGACTCAATACGAAGACTTTTTAAAATTAGTTTATCAAAATGGCACGTTTAAGGGCGATCGGACTGGAACGGGTACGAAGAGTTATTTTGGTGGACAATTGCGTTTTGACCTAAACGATGGCTTTCCGTTAATCACCACTAAAAAGGTCCACCTTAAATCCATCATCTATGAGTTGTTGTGGTTTTTAAATGGCGATACGAACATCCAATACTTAGCGGATCACAATGTTAAGATATGGGATGCCTGGGCGGATGCAAATGGTGACCTTGGGCCAGTTTACGGAAAGCAATGGCGAAGCTGGGAGACTACCAATGGAAAAGTTATTGATCAGATTTCTGAAGTTGTAAAGCTGTTAAAAAACAATCCAGACAGTAGAAGAATCATCGTAAATGCATGGAATGTAGGCGAATTGGATCAAATGGCTTTAAGTCCTTGTCATTGTTTATTTCAATTTTATGTGGCAGATGGGAGGCTAAGCTGTCAGCTCTATCAGCGTAGCGCCGACCTCTTTCTTGGCGTTCCGTTCAACATTGCCTCGTATGCCTTGCTCACCATGATGTTGGCACAGGTTACCGGACTTAAGTTGGGCGATTTCGTCCATACATTTGGCGATGCGCATGTATATTCCAACCATTTTGAACAAGTTGAACTTCAGTTGGGACGAGAAGCGAGACCTTATCCAACCATGAAAATAAATCCAGAAGTAACGGATGTATTTAATTTTACGTTTGAGGATTTTGAGCTCGTAAATTACAATCCACATCCAGGCATTAAAGCGCCAATTGCGGTTTAACTCAGTTAAATTCTAATATCCGTAGCGTTCTTTCCAATACGCCTGCAGTCGCTTTCTGCTTTCATTCTCTCTGGGATTGTCTGCAGGTTGATAAAAAACAGTGCCACTAATGCTTTCTGGTAAGAACTCTTGTTCGGCAAAATGTCCGGGAAAGCTGTGTGCGTACTTATATCCAACTCCATAATCTAAGTCCTTCATCAACTTTGTAGGAGCGTTTCTCAAATGCAGTGGAACATCCCCAACCCCTTCTGCTCTCACCTTAGCTTGCGCATCGTTGATGGCCTTGTAGCAAGCGTTGCTCTTTGGCGAAGTGGCCAAATACACTGCCGTTTGCGAAAGTATGATGCGCGATTCTGGATAGCCAATGCATTGAACGGCCTGGAAAGCGTTCGTAGCTAATACCAAGGCCGTTGGATTTGCATTACCAATGTCTTCGCTGGCCAATATTACCATTCTTCGCGCAATGAAAAGGGGGTCTTCTCCTCCTTCAATCATGCAAGCCAGCCAATACACTGTGGCGTTGGGATCGCTGCCACGCATCGACTTGATAAAGGCGGAAATTATATCGTAGTGCTGTTCACCCGTTTTGTCGTAGCGCGCACGTTTTTGCTGCACAACACTTTCTACGATTTTATTGGTAATGATTATTTTTGACTTTCCACTGTTGGCATGCACCACTTGTTCGAAGGTGTTGAGCAATCTGCGCGCATCGCCTCCAGACAGCACTTTTAGTGCGGATGTTTCTTTAAAGGAAATTTTTTTTGATTTCAGGAAGGCGTCAGATGCAATGGCTTGATTTAGCACCTCATCCAACTCTTCATTGGTTAAGCTTTTAAGTACATAGACCTCACATCTGCTCAGCAGAGCAGCATTTACCTCGAACGATGGGTTTTCAGTGGTTGCGCCAATAAGAGTAATGATGCCTTGTTCTACCGCACTTAAGAGACTGTCTTGCTGCGACTTATTAAATCGGTGGATTTCATCGATGAAGAGAACGGCACTTCGTTCGCTCACAAACATTGATTTCTGAGCTTTCTCAATTACTTCACGCACTTGTTTTACACCGGCATCGGTGGCACTCAAATTAAAAAAGGGCCGATTTAACGTATTGGCCATGATTCGTGCCAAGGTGGTTTTTCCAACCCCGGGAGGCCCCCATAGAATCATAGAGGGAATTAAATTGTTTTGGATGGATTGATAGAGTGCTGTTTTTTTGCCGATAATGTGCTTTTGTCCAATGTAATTATCAAGCGAATTTGGTCGCACTCGCTCCGCCAAGGGTATTCTGGATTCCATATTTCAAAGCAACGGTTTTTTTTGGAACCGCACCATCACTGGCCAATTTAATCTTAATGAAATATAATTATCGTATTTTAAACGTTTAATAACAGGTTGTGTAGTAAGTTTGACCATTTTTTGCAGCGCGAATGCAAAACTACTTCTCCAAGTCTGCTTAGGTGCAGTCACAAACTTTTCTGTTGAACGTGTTTACTCCAGGCTTCCTGGTTCTCATCAAGTGTTGTTTATGCACAAGGGAATGGGAATAATAATCAGAATGTAAGTATTAACATCAATCCGTTGGCCATTATACGAGTTGTTAGCATTGGAGTTTCAACGTCTATAACTCTTTCTCCTACCGCACCAACAGAAGCTGGACTGGGTTTAGAGAATAGGATGATGTTACCAACAGTACGCTGTGGTTGCAATATACAGCAACCGTAAACGGAACCAATAAAAAGGATGTTTATGTTAAGATTGCAGCTGGCACGATGCCAGGTGGGATGTTGTTAAAAGTGACAGCATCTTCTATTACAACTACCGGTATGGGTAATCAAGGATCACCAGTTGCTACGATAACCTTAACCACAACCGACCAGAAGCTCATCAAGGACGTAAAAGGGCGTAAGTGATGGCCACAACTTGGCCTACAAGTTGGATGCAGACTCGGTAAATTATGCAGATCTAGATTTCGATGAATCAAAGGTGCTAACTATGCTTTATACCATGGTGGATTAGCCCCAACACAAGCTTTTCAGCCTTTAACTATATCGGCGCAGTGTTTGGTTAAACTATACGTCCATTGTATTGGGACCTGGGCAAAGTGGTAAAAAGGATGTTAATTTTCGGATTATTGACGGACTAGTACCTCAAGGTTTAGTTTTATAACCTGAGTTCGATTCATATTTTGAATTCAGAACGCTTGTGAGCAGCGAGTTTCATCTTCCGTAAACTATCCAACAACGATAAAAATGTGATTCAGGATATCAAAACATGCTATACAGGCACGGGTCCAAACAAGGGGCATCAACTGGTGTATAAACTTGGAATAAAGAATGGAAACTACGAATATTTATCTCCAATACCTCAGTTGTTATAACCTTGCTTTATACGTTGAGTGATTAAGGCATAGATAAACTTCCTCTTTTAGAATGACCATCATTATTTTTACATAATTGCCTAATCTTGCACCTTTTAAACATAAGGATGGGCAACAAGAATAAACTCGCCAAATTTGCAGAAATAGCAACCTTTGGCAATGTATATCAACACACCGAAGCATTAAAAGGCCGTTGGGAAGATGCCTTTGAAAAAAAACAACCGCTCGTAGTTGAATTGGCCTGTGGCAAGGGTGAATATACGCTCGGCTTATCGAAACAATATCCAAACAAAAACTTTATTGGGCTCGACATTAAAGGGAACCGGATATGGAAGGGTGCCAAACAAGCTCTTGACCAAAACGTACGAAACGTGGCCTTTTTGCGCTGTCAAATCAACCTAATAACCGAATATTTCGAAAAAGGGGAAGTGGATGAAATTTGGATTACTTTTCCAGATCCTCAACCTCGAGACGGAAAGGCGAAGAAACGGCTTACGCATCCGCTTTTTTTAGATCGCTATAAGGCAATTGGCAAACCCAGCCTAATCATTAACCTAAAAACCGATTCCACCTTGTTGTACGAGTTTACGAAGGGGGTAATAGCCGAACACAATTTAACACTCCTCCAAGACAATGCCAATATTTACAGCTGGGAGGCCCGGCCCGAAGAGTTAAACATCCGTACCTTTTACGAAAACATCTGGCTGAGCGAAGGCATCTTAATCAAGTACCTTCAGTTCCAACTAAAAAACGATTAGGCCAATTCTTTGGGCTCGAGCTTGGGCAAGAAGCTTTGAATGATTAATGATAGGGCGAAAACCAAAAAACATCCAATTAAATTGTACCAAAGAAATTCTACTTGAACCCCAAACAATTTATTAAAGAAGGGTTGAAATACAAACATCGAAACCACAAATAATTCAGCAATAATGGCGGAGATTATTACCGCCAAACTTCCTACTCGTTTGGCGTAGAATGCCACCAAGAATATACCCAGTACGGTTCCGTAAAACAAAGATCCTAAGATGTTTACGGCCTCAACAAGATTATCAAGAAACTGTGCAACCATAGCAAAACTAATGGCCACTACTCCCCACAATGCAGTAAAGAGCTTGCTTCTTTTTACGATGTCTGTTTTGCTATTTGGATCTTTGCGAAGACGCTTGTAAAAATCGACCACCGTAGTTGTTGCCAGCGCGTTTAACTCGGCGGCTGTTGACGACATTGCCGCCGAAAAAATAACAGCCATTAACAAGCCAATAAGGCCAATGGGCAAATACTTTAGAACGTAGGTTATGAAAACAAAATCACCTTCCTTTTTTATGGGCGACACGTAGCTGGATTTTTCAATGAGCATTTCTACCTTTTGTCGATAGGCTAAATCCTCCCGATTATAATCCGAAACCTCTTTCTTGTACCCATCAAAATCATTTTTAATTCGATCGGCCTTTTGGTCTTGAAAGACAACGTACTCTTCTTTCAAATGGGTCATTTCCTGCTGATATTCGGAAGACTCTACGTGCTCGATGGCTAAATGATCAAAAAATATAGGTGGCTTCTGAACTTGATAAAAAACGAAAACCATCACTCCAATCAGGAGAATGAAGATTTGCATCGGGATTTTCAAAACTGCATTGAAATACAAGCCCGTTCGTATTTCCTTCACACTTTTGCCCGAAATATAGCGCTGCACCTGACTTTGATCCGTGCCAAAATAGGCCAACATTAAAAAAGTTCCGGCAATCATCCCCGACCAAATATTATATCGATTACTCAAGTCAAACCTCGTATCCACCAAGTCGAGCTTGTCATTAAGCTCGGCAATGCTAAATGCTTTTGATAGACCAATTTGATTGTGCAAGCCGTAGACTAAAAATCCGAAGACAATAAAGAGCCCCAAGAAAATAACTGCCATTTGCTGTTTGTGGGTTTGCGTAACCGCTTCAGTACCCCCAGAAACGGTGTATATAATAACCAAAATCCCAATTACTAAGATGTTGGCATACAACGGGAAACCAAGAATTTTTGCTAAGATTATTGAAGGTGCGTAAATGGTTAAACCTGCCGCCAACCCACGTTGTACCAAAAAGAGAAAGGCCGTTAACAAGCGCGCGTTTAAACTAAAGCGATTTTCAAGAAACTCGTAGGCCGTATACACTTTTAGCTTGTGAAAAACTGGAACAAAGGCAAAGGCCACAATGATCATGGCCAACGGCAATCCGAAATAAAATTGGGCGAAGTTTAAACCGGTTTGATACCCCATGCCCGGTGTAGAAATGAAGGTTATGGCACTTGCTTGTGTGGCCATAATAGAAAGGCCAATGGCCCACCAAGGAGTATTTCGGTTGGATGCCAAATATTGTTCCTCACTCTTTGCCCCACGCGTTTTATATACTCCGTAAAGTGTTATAAATAAGAGTGTTGATCCAAGAATTATCCAATCCAACCAATGCATAAAGCAAATCTAAGCAACCGCTATGGAAGGTAAAACTCTGAACTGCGCACAAACACCTTGCTAAAGGTATAATCTTGTACAAAAAGCAAACGCTTGGGCAGTTTGCTGTAAACGGCATAGTACCGATCCGTATCCTCTACCAATTCCTGTCCCTCCTTATCGTAAAGCGACTTGGTTCGATCATCGGTTTGTTTCTTGTACACTTTGAGTTCTTCTTCGCCTCGGTTTAGGGAAATAACTCGAATAATGCAATAGGGCTGGGATGCTTTTAATGAATCCAAAAAAACCACCGACCTGCTCTTTTCGAAGCCCTCATAATTTAACTTTTCGAAGAAGTTTAAATACGACTTAACCGCTGCCATGTTTATTAGTGGAGTGGTTACTCTGGATGTAAAGTCCGGAATTCCATCTTTGTTTTTGATCCGGAAAGAGCCGACAGAATCAGCTGGATAATCAATGTGGATGGCTAAAATTTCTTCGGGAGTTGACCCAAAGATTGTATGGCTTATCCAATCGTCTTCTTCCAACGAAAAACGGGAGCTCAAATAACCATCAAATCCCGGTATGTGAACTACTTGTGGCTTTTCGTTCTCGTGCATAAAATAGGTTCCCATTAAATCGACCGTGGTGCCCCCCACTACGAAAGTTTCACTGGGCATTCGTAAATTCGAGGTGTAAATTTCCACCTTAATTCCTTGTATCGCCATTTTGGTAATAACGTTATCAACTGCTGTTACCGGAGCTGGATTTTTAACCTTCACCTTGGCCATTGTTTCGGTTAATAAGAGATCAATCTTTTTTTGCCATGCTAAATATTGATTATTCAACACCCAGCTTCCATCATCTTGCTTCACCAATCTTACCTGCTTGGTTCCATCTTTATTGGTCATAAATATTTGACGAACTTGTTCGGGGTGTTCCACCGCAAACTCAACACGAGCACCAGAACTTGATTCCCTAGTATACGAGTTCTTAATATAAAACAAGATCCCAATGGCCAGCAAAAAGCCAAGAATGATGAGTACATTTCTTTTTGTGTTCATAAATCAAAATTATCCCTGGAAGTAAACAAACGATCCATCGAAGTTCATGCGAAATTAACAGTCTCCATCGATTTATCAGTCCCTATTTAAGCATCGCACCATTTGAACTGATGAAAGGCAATTCCATCACTCAAATCACATCATTCCATCATTTATGCACGGCTGATAAAAATTTCTCACTATTTTTCGTTTTTTTTAAGGAATGGTAGAACACAACGGTAAATTTAAACGAGTGCTAAAGAGAGTCATCTATGGCCTCATTGCGGTAATATTAATCGGTATCTTGGTTATAATACTAACAGGCAACAACCATTTTTTCAAGCTCTTTGCCAATACCGTGATGAAAGGAAGACTTGGACCCAGCATTGATGAATATGAAATTTTTGAATACAGAAGCGTAGGCGTTGGAACTCCGACCCAATGGCCTCGCAACGAAGCATACAATAAAGTTTCACTAACGGATGCAGAACTCGCCTTTACCAACGATTATGGAACTGCCGCCTTTTTGGTTGCCAAGGAAGGGGAGTTGATCTTTGAAAAATACTGGGGAGATTATTCAGATTCTTCGTACACCAACAGCTGGTCTATGGCCAAAAGCATTGTATCGCACCTAATTGGGTGCGCCATTAAAGACGGCTTGATCGCGAGCGAAAACGAATCCATCGGCAAATATCTAGATCAGTATTCCGGCACAAAGGTGACCATTCGAGACCTTCTTACAATGAGTTCGGGTTTTAACTTTGATGAACACTATTTGAACCCATTTGCCTATCCAGCAAAATCATTGTATGGGTCTGATATTGAGCGCGTTCATCGCGATTATCGACCCAATGCAGATCCGGGAATTTTCTTCGATTACCAAAGCGGAAATACCGAAGTTTTATGTTTTATCTTATCAAAGGTGACGAAGAAATCGGTGAGTGAATACGCCTCCGAAAAGCTTTGGAAACCCATTGGTGCTGAACATCCTGCTCGTTGGAGTTTGGATCACATAAATGGCATAGAAAAGGGATATTGTTGTTTTAATTCGAACGCACGTGATTTTGCAAAATTTGGCCAGCTTTATTTGAATAAAGGCATGGTTCAGGGCGATGCATTGATTGACCCCATTTACTTTGATATGGCCACCAATCAAGCCAAATTGTTAACCTTAGATGGGAAAAAATGCACCAAATACGGTTACCAGTGGTGGATTTTGGACAGTGCAGAAGAACACATCTTTTACGCACGTGGCATTCAAGGCCAGTATATTTTCATTCTTCCTAAGAGTGGGTTGGTAATTGTGCGCCTGGGTCATAGTAGAACTCAAGAACAACACAACGGTCATCCGTTGGATGTGTATGAATACATTAAGTTGGGGAAGCGATTAGCGGGAGTTAACTAAGGTCGCAACTCAAAGTTTTTACCTAAGTAAACGTTTCGCACGCGTTCGTCTGCAGCGAGTTCATCTGCCGTTCCTGACATAAGTATTTGTCCTTCAAAAAGCAAATAGGCCCGATCTACAATGGTGAGCGTTTCGTGTACGTTGTGATCTGTAATTAGAACACCTATGTTCTTGCTAATCAGCTTTTTAACAATTTCTTGTATGTCTTCAACCGCAATGGGGTCTACGCCAGCAAAAGGCTCATCAAGTAAAATAAACTTGGGGTTTACGGCCAAAGCTCGTGCAATTTCCGTTCTTCTTCGTTCTCCACCAGACAGTACATTTCCCATATTCTTTCGAACCCGTTCCAAACCAAATTCAGAAATCAGTCGCTCGAGTTCCTCTGCTTGTTCTTTCTTCGATAGCTTGGACAGTTCTAATACGGCCATTATATTATCCTCAACCGTTAGGTTTCGAAACACGGAAGCTTCTTGAGGCAAGTATCCAATGCCCTTTCGAGCTCGCCTGTACATGGCTTGCTTGGTTAAATCAACTCCATCAAGGCTAACTTTGCCAGCATCGGGTTTAATAAGTCCAACTACCATGTAAAAAGTGGTGGTCTTGCCCGCCCCATTTGGTCCCAGCAGACCAACAATCTCACCTTGTTTTACTTGAATGCTCACGTCGTTCACCACCTTTCTCTTGCGGTATTGCTTCACTAAATTATCGGCACGTAAAATCATTGATTCACTCATATCCTAGAGGTTGCAAAAGTACAACGATGCAAAGTAAGAGATGTTTTTTGATATTGAGATTAATCATTGATGGATTGAAGGTTTTATCCACTGGTTTGGCCAAACAATAAATAATGGGGTGGTGGCTATGACACCGTGGAATCGCTATAACACATATTAAAAACCATTCAACCTCAAATATTAATCCCATCCATACCAAATATATTTGAAGATTCGTTAAGTAAACTATATTTGTAAAAGTTCAAAAAAACATTCTATGAACAAGATTAAAAAAGTAATTGCCTTGGTTGTGATAGCGTCAACCTCAATTTCTATGGCCAACGCTCAATGGTATTTAGGCCTTCGAGCCGGATTAAACATGGCATCTTTAAATGCCAACACGGGCGCCGAAAGCAGCTCCATCATGGGCATACACGGCGGATTGACCACAAAATATCAGTTTAAGAAAAAACTTTCAATTGGCGCTGACGCCTTGTACAGCACGATGGGTTCTAACCTTACCACCACAATCAATGCTGGTGGCGCAACGGTTTCTACAAAGCAAACCATTGGCATAACCTACGTACATGTGCCACTTTATCTAAACTTTGAAATTCCATTGGTTCCAGAACAACTGGTTCCTTATCGCACCAAAGAATCCTTTTCTTCCATTCACTTATATGGTGGTGGCTTT
This sequence comes from Bacteroidia bacterium, assembly GCA_047614125.1. Lineage (GTDB taxonomy): Bacteria > Bacteroidota > Bacteroidia > NS11-12g > UBA9320 > JBLHHI01. The sequence continues at coordinate 11,094 of JBLHHI010000005.1, forward strand.
TTTGGATACGCCTTGGGTGCTTCTTCAGAATCCGTAATAACAACTACAAACAGCGATCAATCAACTACCGTTACCGCCGTTCCTAAAGCAGATTTTACTTCAGATTTATACAATCCCATCGACTTTGGAATTATAGCCGGTGCTGGGGTTTCCTTTCGATTGGATGAGGCTAAAAGACAACGGGTTGGATTGGATTTTAGATACTTAATGGGCTTTTCTGATTTCGATAATACAGAGGCAGCAACTATGACGAATAGTGCCATACAAATTTCGTTGAGCTACCAGTTTAAGCTCACGGAACGCATCTATACAAATCGACACAAGAACTAGATTTCACTAAACGATAAAAAAAGGTATTGAGATTCTCAGTGCCTTTTTTTATGCCTGTTCTTTGCTTATAAACTTGAGATTGATCAATGCCTTGCAACGCTAAATATTCATAGAACTTAGGCTAACACTAGATCCCAAACCAAATCACCTTCGTAGCCCTTTGCCATGCAATAATTCGCTACTTTTCGGTTTTGAATAAAAAGATTGGAGCCTCTGTAATCCCTTCTCTTTCTTGCAATTAGTTCCGTTAAAACCTCAAGGTATATTTCTTCATCTATCTCTGAGAGCGCTTTTTTTATGCAGTATTCACTGATCTGCCTGCGTTTCAACTCAATCTTAATCTTAACTCTTCCCCATTTTTTAACCTTAAATTTTCCACGGGCAAAGGCACAAGAAAAACGGAGCTCATTCAAGTAGTTGTTTTCTATTAACCTAGAAATATTTTCCTCAACTTCGGGTGTTGGAAGGCCATACTGATATAATCTAGAGCGAACCTCGGCATGACAGCGTTCTTGGTACGAGCAATACTTTAAAATCAACGCCCACGCTTCATCCGAACTGTATTTTTTCTTAAAATCGGAAGCTTCATCTTTCACCCAACAAAAAAACAAAAGAATCATGGGCTTTCAAACCCACGGTGTTCCGTACTTTTGTTTACGCATGCAATACTCTGTCGAAGAATTGGCCAAAATAATGAAAGCCCGCCTTGAAGGCGCTGCTCCAAACGAGATTCACCATATTCTCACGGATTCGCGACAAGCCTTTGTTCCCAAATCCACCGTTTTTTTTGCCCTACAAACCGTCAAAAACGATGGCCACAACTACGTATCCGATTTAATATCCCGAGGTTGTACGGTGTTTGTTGTGAGCAAGTTGCCCATAAAAGTGGTGGGATGCTTTTTGGTGGTAAACAATACTTTTGAGGCACTTCAGCTTTTGGCAGAACACCATCGTTTGCAATTTAATTACCCTGTTATAGCCATTACGGGTAGCAACGGCAAAACCATTGTAAAGGAATGGATTTATCAGGTACTTCATCACGCTAAAACAATTGTACGCAGCCCAAAGAGCTACAACAGCCAATTGGGTGTTCCCCTGTCTGTTTTGCAAATGGAAGATCATCATACCCTCGGTGTATTCGAGGCTGGTATATCTGAACCTGGCGAAATGACTCGGCTTCAAGATATTATTAAACCAACCATCGGAATCTTCACCAATATCGGTGATGCTCATGCCTCAGGTTTTAAAACCCTAGAATCCAAAATAGCCGAGAAGCTCATCTTGTTTAAAGACGTAGATGTTTTGATTTATCAACGAGGTTTCAATGATGGTTTTAGTTCAGCAATCCAGAACTTTATAAAACAGCAGAATTGCCGGAGTCTTTCTTGGTCGTTCGTGAATGGTGCTGATGTTAAGGTTGTTGCTACCAATTTAGATGCAGCTCGAACACAATTAGAACTGCGTTACCTGGGTGAACTTTTTGAAATTATCGTACCTTTTACAGAGGAGGTCTCCCTCGAAAACATCATCCATGTTGGAATTGTTTGCCTTGCCCTCGAGTTGAAATTGGACGTTCTTTCTTCGTATTTCGAACACATACAACCGGTAGAAATGCGCCTAACACATAAGGATGGTATAAATGGTTGTAACCTGGTTTCCGACTTTTATAACAACGATTTAAAATCATTAGACATTGCGTTAAATTGGGCTAGCCGTCAAAATACCGACCTGCCAAGAACGGTTATTCTTTCCGACATTTTACAAAGTGAGTTGTCAGAACCCAACCTTTTTGCCGAGATCAATCGAATCCTTGTGCAGCATGCGGTGGATCGATTGTTTGGGATTGGCAAGGGTTTTACATCCCATTCCGATAAAATTGAAATTAAGAATTCCCAATTCTTCACCTCTACCGAACATTTTTTAAATGAGTTTTCTCAGCTGCATTTTTCCAACGAAGTAATCGTGTTAAAAGGTGCTCGAAACTTTGCGTTTGAACGGATTGAAAAGAAGCTGGAGCGCCTGGTGCATCACACGGTGCTGGAAGTGAACCTAAATGCAATGGCTCATAACTTAGACTTCATTCGATTTGGCTTACCCAAAGGAACCAAGATTATGGCCATGGTAAAGGCCTTTGGATATGGGAGTGGATCGCTGGAAATAGCACACTTTCTTCAATTCTATGGTGCTGATTATCTGGGCGTTGCCTACGCTGATGAGGGCGTTGCATTGCGCTTGGATGGAATCCGAATTCCCATCATGGTTATGAATGCCGATGAAGATGGCTTTGATAAAATGTTGGAGCATTCACTCGAACCCGTCTTATACAACAAGCGGAGTTTTGACAAATTTTCGGCGCTTGCCAAAGAACAGATAAAGGGCAAGGCTCGTTGCCACATAGAAATAAATACTGGGATGAACCGGTTGGGCTTTGATGTGGATGAAGTTGATTGGGTGAGCGAACAACTTAGACAAACGAATCAAATCGAACTTGCCTCCATTTTTAGTCATTATGCCACGAGCGAAGGCGACAACTTGGATGATCAAAACTTGGTTCATACGCAAACCAATTTGTTTATCAAGGCATTCAACAAGCTTAGCCAAAACTTGGGTTATCCTATTTTAAAACACATTTCCAATTCGGGTGCATCGCTTCACTACAAGGCGTACAGCTTCGATTTGGTACGGATTGGAATTGGAATGCACGGCATTGACCCAAAGGGTGATCAACTACATAACTTACTGCCTGTTAGTACGTTAAAATGTCGTATATCTCAGCTTAGAAAGGTAGAGCCCAATCAAGGCGTTGGCTATGGCAATCTTTCTAAATCCAATAAAACCCGAACCATTGCCGTGGTTTCCATTGGGTATGCAGATGGCCTAAATCGATTGGCTAACAAAGAGGGATACTTCTTGATTAATGGCCAGAAAGCCCCCATTGTAGGAAATATATGCATGGATATGACGATGTGTGACGTATCCAATATTTCATGCAAGGAAGGAGATGAAGTTGTTGTATTTGGACTTGAGCCAAGTTTAACGCAAATGGCAAAATGGAGCGCTACCATACCATACGAGGTATTAACCTCTGTTTCTCAACGTGTTAAGCGGGTTTATAGCGAGGAATGAATGGATGAATTGTCAATGGTTGTTTGGTTTCAAGTTTATGGTTTAAGTAAACGCACATAACAGATAAGGAGAGATTCATCCATTAAAAGCCTCGTGTTTTATCTCGAGGATGGGATAGTTCATAGAGCTCTGAACATAGATCATTTAGCCAGACGAAGATCTTTCACCATTAACTCAACCTTAGATACTCCTCGAAACACATTTTCTTCAATGGTGTAAACCATGTCAAAGCGTTGACCGTTTCGAATTCGATCGTACCATGGTCCTAAGCCAAAAGCAGTGGCTCCAATGGCCTTAGGGCATTCGTCGGAAACTACATTGAGCTTTAAATGAGCATAACCGGCACCCATTGTTTTGGCATTTCCAGAGTCGTAAATATTTCTTGAAATAAAGATGGGTTTCATGTTACCTGGGCCGTGGGGTGCAAACTTGCGCAAGTTGGTAAGCAACTGCCTACTAACGGCTTGCAGCGAAAGTTCTGCTTCATATTCAACAACCGGAGTGAGCTCGTCTGTAGTTAAATGTTCAGCAGTAGCTTCAAATTCTTTGATAAATGCATCCAGATTTTCTGGAAGAAGCTTTAACCCTGCAGCAAACTTATGTCCTCCAAATTGAATGAGGTGATGGGCTGTTTTAGTGAGCGCATCGTGCACATCAAATGCTGCAATGGAGCGCGCCGAACCCATGTATTTGCCATCGGATTTGGTGAGCACAATGGTTGGTTTGTAATGTTGCTCAATGAGTCTACTTGCAACTATGCCAACCACTCCTTTATGCCAATTTTCATTGTGTACCACAGTGGTTTTTCGGAGATGATGTTCGGGTGTTTGACCAATTTGCTGCAATGCCTCTTTGGTCATTGCAGCATCCAAACCCTTCCGATCGGTATTGTATTGATTCAACTCAAAAGCCAGTTTTACCGCCTCTTCCGGATTTTCTGCCAGAAGTAAACGCACGGCTGCTTTGGCATCCGCCATTCTTCCAGCGGCATTAATTCGGGGCCCAATCATAAAAACTACATCCGTAACATCCACATCTTCTTTTAAAATAAAGTTATCGATGATGGATTTCAACCCAGGGCAAGGTTTATCACGCAGCTTTTGGAGGCCATGCCAGGCCAGGGTTCGGTTTTCATCTTGTATTGGCACTAAATCGGAAGCTATGCTTACGGCCACTAAGTCGAGATATTCCAGATAGTTTTCAACTGGATCTCCCCAAGCCTCCGTTAAGGCTTGCGCAAGTTTAAAGCCAATTCCACAGCCCGAAAGTTCTTTAAATGGGTAGTCACAATCAGCCCGCTTAGGATCCAATACCGCAACTGCGCTGGGCAAGGTGCTTCCCGGAAGATGGTGGTCGCAGATTATGTAATCGATGTTTAAGGTCTTGGCATAGTCGACTAATTCTACAGAACGAATTCCACAATCGAGGGCTACAATGAGGGTACATCCTGCCGCCGAAGCGCGTTGAATTGAAATTTCTGAAATTCCATATCCTTCTAAATCTCGATCGGGTATGTAGTAATCGATGTTGCCAATAAACTGTCGTAAAAACGAGTACATTAGAGCAACGCTTGTGGTTCCATCCACGTCGTAATCTCCGTAGACCCAAACGCACTCATTTTGGTCAATTGCCCTCGTGATGCGATCAACAGCCGCTTGCATATCCTTCATTAACAACGGGTTATGAAGAGAAGCCAAGTCAGGACTGAAAAAACGGACAGCATCTTCCCGGGCAGTTATTCCTCGGTTAATGAGTAATTGAGAGAAGAGTTGATTGGTTCCCAAGTTTTCGGAAACTTCTTGGAGTTTCTTGGCATCCTCAACCGAAGTTGGGATCCATTTTTTAACATTGTTCATACAGATAAATGGTTGGTTTGTTTCAGTACAAATATCACCATTTATTGGACAATTTCGAATTTAGGTCAACTGTATGTCGACTGCAGAAAGTGAAATGAACGCATTTACACGATTGTCGATTTCTTTTTGAGTAAGGTTTACAAGACGTTCTGTACCAAATTTTTCAACGCAAAAAGATGCCATAGCCGAACCGTACAAAATGGCACGTTTCATATTTTCGAAACTGATGTCGTTCGTTTTAGCCAAGTAGCCAATAAATCCACCGGCAAAGCTATCTCCAGCTCCCGTTGGATCAAAAACTTCTTCGAGCGGTAAGGCCGGTGCAAAAAACACGTTATCGCCATGAAACAACAAGGCCCCATGCTCTCCCTTCTTGATTATCAGATATTTAGGCCCCATCTTGCGAATGATCTTACTAGCCTTTAACAGACTGTATTCTCCGCTGAGCTGGCGTGCCTCTTCATCGTTAATGATCAAAACATCCACCTCTTTTAAAGTGGTCTTTAAATCATCCATGGCAATGTCCATCCAAAAATTCATGGTATCCATGGCAACGAGTTTCGGGCGTTTTTTAAGCCTCGAAATAACGGTGGATTGAACTTGAGGAGAAAGGTTACCCAGCATCAAAAAATCGGTTTGTTGATACGAATCTGGAACAATAGGGTCAAAATCACCCAAGACGTTTAACTCCGTAATAAGCGTATCTCGACTGTTCATGTCGTTGTGATACTTACCGCTCCAAAAAAATGATTTTTCGCCTTTTTTAATTTGCAAACCTTCAACATCCACACCCATGTTGGTGAGTAAGTCGATGTGTTTCTGTGGAAAGTCATCGCCAACGACGGCAACCAAATTGATGTTTTTTGTTAAATACGAAGAGGCCATAGATATATAGGTAGCCGCTCCTCCAATAATTTTGTCGGTCTTACCAAAGGGAGTTTCAATGGCGTCGAAGGCAACACTGCCGATGATTAATAAGCTCATGTATAAATTTTGGTGCAAAAATGCACTTTAAGAATTAAAAAAACGACTCGCGTCCAGAAGAAGATATAAGGCTGAGGTATTGGCTAAAATCAAGCGATTCTACCGTTATTTGATTCCCCAATAAATCCTCGATTATGCAGGCATTTACAGCAATAAAAAAAAATCCTAAAAAAGTATTTTGCAACCGGTAGATTAAATTATTTTTGCACCTCTTTTAGAAACGCCTCATTAGCTCAGTTGGTTAGAGCGACGGACTGTTAATCCGCAGGTCCCAGGTTCGAGTCCTGGATGGGGCGCTAAAATTAAAATCCCGACTTCGGTTGGGATTTTTTTTTGCCCCATTCAGGGCGAGAAGTAAGATCCCGACAACAACGTGCTTAGGAGCGCAGCGACGAAGTAGGTGTTCGTCGGGGAGTCCTGGATAGGGCGCTAAAATTAAAATCCTGACTTTAGTCGAGATTTTTTTTGTGAAACATTTAGACGAGAAATCGATCCGCCATCAAGCATCTGGTGGAAGTCCTGGATCGTGTACTCTTTGGATTCCATAAACTGTTGTTAGTCAACATTTTGGTGCGATTCTATATACTTTCGGAGCAACATGTCTACTGCAATAATCTCAAAGGCTTACCTCAATATATAATGTCTATAATCTGGAGATCAGCAACACAACGTGATATCTCAACAACCAAAATGCTCCGTGTACATCATTTAACGCGCATTTATTCGAGCACCTCAAAAAGCTAAAAGATGAGATGTCATAAAACCAAACCATCTTGCTAGCATAATACACCTTTAACTCGCTTGCTTGAAGAGCCGTTGATTCCGATCATTCCTCTTTGATAAAATCATAAACTTTTATAATAGCCGATAAAAAATCAGTGCACGTACAAATCCTGTACATTTTTGCAGACAAATGTTAAAACATTTTACTGTCCATAGTTTTTAAACCCAGTTTGTTAAATATATTTGTCAAGGCAAATTTTACCGTATATGGCCCTAATTATTAGTGTTATGGCTGGATTTTATGCGCAAAGGACAAATTGTGACGAAAGAATTATTGTTGTGGCACAATATTTTCTTTATCTTTGAAAACAAGAATTATGGCAAAACGATTACTCAACTTAATATTGTGTTTCTTTCTTACTGCTTCGATTGCGGCTTCGGCTCCAACGAAGGTGGGTGATGAAGACGACAAGTTTGGTGTGGAATCTTCCATAACCGGCAACATCAAATTGGGTCAGAACTACCCAAATCCTGCCATTGGCAAAACGTACATCGAGGTTAGCTTTGATGGGCAAGAAGCCAGATTTGCTGTTTACAATATTGTTGGAAAACTCATTGAAGAACGGGTTATAACCGACAACACCATAGTTTTGGATGTGTCCAACTACAACGAAGGAATCTACTTGTACACCATTGAAGCCAACGGTGAAAAGGTTACCAAGAGAATGACCGTTAAAAAGCCTTAAGAAGCATTCAACTTAGCTTTCCAACTTTAACCTTCCTCTCCATACCCTGCAAAATAGAGGTTACACCTTCGATTATGAGGTTTTTAAACCTTTAAGTCTGAGTCCATTTTTGCAAGCAACTTAATTGCTGCTTCCGACAATACTGTTCCAGGGCCAAATACAAAAGAAACCCCTACTTCATGCAAAGCATTGTAGTCTTTTTCTGGAATTACCCCCCCAACCACTACAAAGATGTCTGCTCTCCCTTTTTCTTTAAGTGCCTCGATAACCATTGGCACCAAGGTTTTATGACCACCCGCTAAACTGGATATGCCCAAAACGTGAACATCGTTTTCTACGGCCTGATTAGCCACTTCGTCTGGGGTTTGGAACAAGGGTCCAACATCCACATCAAAACCCAAATCAGCAAACCCTGTAGCAATTATACGAGCGCCTCGATCGTGACCATCTTGCCCCATTTTGGCAACCAGCATTCTGGGTCTCCTGCCAAACTTTTTGGCAAAAGCATCCGAGCTTATTAATGCTTCCTTAAAACTATCGTTCATTTTAATGGCTTGTCCATATACACCCGAAACAAAGGTAGTGCTTGCTTGGTATCGTCCAAAAACATCTTCCAAAGCTGCACTGATCTCACCCAAGGTGGCTCTATTGCGAGCAGCCACAATAGCGGCCTCCAACAAATTACCCTGGCCGGTTTGAGCAACGGTTCGCAACGCTTCTAAATTATCAGCTACCTCTTTCGTGTTCCGTGATGATTTGATTTTGGACAAAGAGTCCAGCTGCTCATTTCTAACCTTAGTATTATCGATTGACAAGATGTCGATGGGCACCAAATCTGCTGTTTTATAAGCATTTACACCCACCAAAACATCTGCTACCGAATCGAGCTTTGCCTGTTTCTCGGCAGCAGCTCTTTCAATGTTTGCCTTTGGAATTCCAGCCTCGATTGCTTTCGACATCCCACCTTTTTCTTCCACCTCATCCATTAATTCTTTGGCTTTTATGATCATTTCTTGAGTTAAAGCCTCAACAAAGAAGCTCCCACCCCAAGGATCAATTACATCGGTGAGTGATGCCTCTTGTTGCAGAAATATTTGTGTGTCGCGAGCAATTTTCGCCGAAAAATCAGTAGGGAGCGCAATGGCTTCATCCAAGGCATTTGTATGCAACGATTGCGTTCCACCCATCACGGCTGCCTTTGCTTCAATGCAAGTTCGGGCAATATTATTAAATGGATCTTGCTCTGTTAAGCTCCAACCACTGGTTTGGCAATGAGTTCTAAGTGCCATTGACTTCGGGTTCTTCGGTTTAAACGACGATATGAGGTCGGCCCAAATAATTCGTGCTGCCCGCATTTTTGCAATTTCCACAAAGTAATTCATTCCAATGCCCCAGAAAAAACTGAGACGTGGCGCAAATTCATCGATATCTAATCCAGATTTAATGCCCGTTCGAACATATTCCAATCCATCCGACAGGGTGTAGGCCAGCTCAATAGCTGCAGTAGCTCCTGCTTCCTGCATGTGATAGCCGCTTATGCTGATGGAATTAAACTTGGGCATGTTCTGAGCCGTGTATTTAAAAATGTCGGCAACAATGCGCATCGAAGACTTTGGTGGATATATGTATGTGTTTCGAACCATGAACTCTTTGAGAATATCATTCTGAATGGTTCCTGCCAACTGCTGCGTGCTCACTCCACTTTCCTCGGCTGCCACTATATAAAACGCCATAATGGGAAGTACCGCGCCGTTCATTGTCATTGACACCGACATCTGATCTAATGGAATTCCGGAAAACAACATCTTTACATCTTCAACCGAATCGATGGCAACACCGGCCATGCCAACATCACCGGTAACTCGTGGATGATCAGAATCATACCCTCTGTGAGTTGCTAAATCAAAAGCTACTGACAGTCCCTTTTGTCCACCAGCCAAATTTCTTCGATAAAAAGCATTGGATTCTTCGGCCGTACTAAAGCCGGCGTATTGCCGAATGGTCCATGGACGCGACGTGTACATCGAGCCATATGGGCCGCGGTAAAACGGAGGTATGCCCGCCACAAAGTTCGCTATGGATGGTAAATCTTCAGCGGTATACGTAGATTTTACCCGAATACCTTCGGGAGTTGTTTTAAATGATTTCTCTTCCTGTACTGTTTGAGCAGACGTTTTCATCTCAAAGCCCTTTGTTAATTGGGCACAAAGGCTCTCAACTAGGTAGTTACCGCTGGCGGCATCTTTCACCCAATGCAGATTCGACTCATGTTCCAATAGCTTTGAAATGTTCCGCGCCCAACGCAAAGATCTGCTACTTTCGGAACGATCAAAAGTATCTAACAACAGTAAATCAGCACCGCCAATAATTGCGGCCATTGCATTGGTTGTTGATCGCAAAAGGTTTTTGTACTGATCGTTGCCTTCTTCATAAACTGAAGTGCAACGTGCGGTAATGGTTGGGCAAAATCCGTCCAACTCCGATTCCATAACAGCGCGTAAGCTCCTCAACCGTGCTATCTCATAGAAGAAGTTTTGAGAAATATTGAGTTCGATGTTGAGTTTAGATGCCAATTTGGCTCCCCTAAATTTTGGTATAATCGCCTTTATTTCTAATACCTTTTCTCGAAATAATCTCAACTCGCCATTGCCTACAATGTTTGTGTGTGGATTAATGAGCGAAAAAAAATTTCCCGGTCCATCCAATACAGAATCCAATCGGTCTAAATTGGAAAGCGATGGTTTAAGATTCAAATAAGTTGTAGCACTGATTTTGGTGATAATATCTTCGAAATCAACCGATTGAGAATACAAGCCCAAAGTGCTTGGCGCGTTTTTAATAAAATGTGCTGGGTTGTGCGAAGAAACAAGATGTACACCCTCCCACTCTTCCTTACTAAAATCGGCTTGATCTGCCTGCAAAACCAATTTCCAAGAGTTCGGAAAGCTATTTAAAAAAGGCAGTGGGCGAATTTTATCAGAAGCATGATAGGCCGGTTCAACTTCCAATCCAAACCAATCCTTCTTTAAATCTGAATACTCTTTACCGCGTAACTCCGATTGAATTTGCTCCAACCAAGCCTTCTTACTGGTGCTGTTTTCTTTAAACGCGTTAAACATATACTTTGGTGATTTTGGCAAATGTAAGGAATTGACCAACTACTTTTTAGGTTATCTTGAAGCCAAATCCAAGCCGTTAACAAATATACATTTGTTGTGTTCTAGGGCTTGTTGATCATTTCTTTAGAGTATGAGTTATTCCATACTTTTGTGAAAAATTAGAAATGTCGAACAAATACATCATAACCGAAGTAGTCAATCACATTTTGGTGATTTCAATTAACCGGGCAGATAAAATGAATGCCCTTAATGCTGCCTTATTACAAGAAATTAAAGCTGAGGTGTTAACTGCCCAAAATGATAAGAACGTACATGGAATCATTCTTACCGGAGTTGGAGATAAAGCTTTTGCTGCGGGTGCAGACATTGCGGAGTTCGCTTCGTTCTCAAAGCTTGAAGGAGAAAAATTAAGTGCCGATGGACATGAGGTGATGAATGCAATAGAGAATAGCACAAAAATAGTAGTTGCTGCGGTAAATGGTTTTGCTTTGGGTGGAGGATGTGAGCTTGCGATGGCATGTCATATACGCGTTGCCAGCGAAAATGCTCGATTTGGACAACCGGAGGTTAACCTGGGTCTTTTACCTGGGTATGGTGGCACTCAGCGCCTTGTGCAACTTATTGGCAAGGCTAAGGCCATCGAATACTTAACGACTGCCGACCTGATTAAAGCCACAGAAGCCCATCAACTTGGATTGGTTAATTATGTTGTTGAACAATCAGAGCTGATGAATACTTGTACAGCGCTCATCCAAAAAATTGCACAGAAATCTCCTCAGGCTGTCAACCTTACGCTACAATGCGTAAACGCTTATTTTAATAACGATGAAAATGGATTTCAAAAGGAGATCACACTATTTGGACAAAGCTTTGAAACAGAGGAGTTTAAAGAAGGCGTAGATGCGTTTCTTACCAAAAGAAAGGCCCAATTCAGATTGTGAATCCTTTTTGGCATCCTATTTGCTTTGTATGAATTGAACTTGTAAATTTGACTTTAATATAGATTTTGAAATTAAGAATTATGAAACGAACATTTTTAACCCTATTAATAGCCATTGGATTTGCTGGCTTTACCATGGCCCAAACCGACGCTAAAATTGAACTTTCTGGCGATGGTGGTGCTATTATGTCACTCGAAAAAACGCAGCATGACTTTGGTAACATCAAAGAAGGAACCCAAGCCACCGTTACTTTTAAATTTAAGAATACCGGAACTGAGCCCTTGCTTTTAAGTTCGGTTCAAGCATCTTGTGGTTGTACTACTCCAAAATGGACCAAAGAGCCAATCGCTCCAGGAGCTACTGGGGAAATCATCGCCATATACAATTCAACTAACCGTCCAGGTAAGTTTACTAAAACCATAACTGTTAAATACAACGGCGAAGGTGGAACGGAATACCTAACCATTACTGGCTTTGTTGAAAGCAAGCCAAAAGAAGCAAGCCCTCCTTCAATACAGGCAACGCCTAAGTAATTGAAAGTTTCTTAAAAGAGTTTTAAACCCAGCGATGATCGCTGGGTTTTTTTTTGGCATAATTTGTGAAATTACTATCTAAAATAATCCTATGAAAAAAGTATACTTTATCCTGGCAATCTTGAGTTTCTCAATTGGAAGCGCTGTGGCACAAGAACCAATAGAGCCAAAACCCACCATAACCTTGACTCCAGATGGCGTTCCGAAAATTCATTTAACAGAAACCGAGTTCGATTTCAAAACCATTGCAACGGGATCTCAAGTAGAGCATGTGTTTACATTTGTGAACGAAGGGTCTGCTCCATTGGTCATTAGTGAGGTTAAGACTCCCTGCTCCTGTACAGCACCTTCTTTCTCAAAAGATGCCATTGCTCCAGGTGAAAGTGGCGAAATCAAATTACAATACAGTGCAGGCACACACAGCGGACAATTCGTTAAAACAGTAACCGTTCATTACAACGGAGACCAAAGTCCAGATTTTATAACTATTAAGGGCAATATTGCCAAACCAACCAATTCAGAAACTAAGTAAGATTTGTCATTTACTCTGGCTGATTTTAAATCGCTTAACGAAATCCTTCTCCCATACGGTGAGAGGGATTTTTTTATCCCGGATACTTGATATTTCCGAAATGAATTGCAACACAAACATGCTCTTAAAAAAAATCAATACTCTTCTGGTATCATTCATTTTGCTTTCGGTCTTCTTTATGAATGATCTGAAGGCCCAAAATGTTATGCAGCAAGATTCGGGGATTATCGAGGCAAAGATTCAATTTGATACGTTGTCGTTTCACCTAGGGAACATAGCTCAAGGCGTTCTAATTACACGAACCTTCCATTTTGAAAATACAGGTACAGACAGTCTAATCATACTATCGGCCGTTGGCGATTGCAGTTGTACTGTACCAAAGTTTTCGGAAGACACCTGTGGTCCGGGAGCTGGTGATTCGATTGAGGTTACGCACAACAGCACAGATAACATTGGGCGTTTTATTCAATACGTAACAGTTCTTCACAATGCCGAAGAAGGTTATACCTTTCTAAAGCTTTCTGGCTTTATAGAGGTTAAGTGTTAAATTGTTTTGTTAAAGAACATCTTGTTTTAACCATGCATTGGATAAAATACCGGTTAACCCACCTGTGTTGATGTACAGCACCCGAGAACCTCTGGGTATTTCTCCGTTTTTTACCATTTGAAACAGAGCCATCATAGCTTTCGCATTATATACCGGGTCGAGTAAGATGCCGGTTGAGGCCGCAAAGCTGCGCGCAAATTGGCGCAAAGCACCATTGCTTTTTCCAAATCCACCAAAATCGTAATTCGTATGAAGCGTATAATCACCTATGCGATGACTGCAATATTTAAGAAGTTCACTTTGGTGTCGCTCATCATCCTTAACCGCAGCAATTCCATGCACATGGGCTTTTAAACCAGGTGTACATACCATACCGCACATGGTGGTTGCCGTTCCTACTGGCAGTAAAATGTGATCAAAATCCAAGGCTTCATTCTTGTTTAAAATTTCCATGCATCCTTTTACACCCAATTCATTTGAACCTCCATCCGGTATAACAAAAGATGGAAAACTTTCTTTAAAACATGAATGCGCTGACCCAATATTTATCAAATCTTTAAATACATCGCGAGCAACAAATTGTAAATCCATCCCAAATTCAGCAGCAATTTTAAGAACCAGATTGCTGGATGAGTTCAATTCTTCACCTCGTACAATTCCGATTGTTTTAAGACCATATATTGCTCCAGCACAAGCAGTTGCTATGAGATGATTGGAATACGCTCCTCCAAAGGTTGTAATGCAGCCTTTTCCTTGGCGTTGTGCTTCTTCAATATTGTACTTTAATTTTCTCCATTTATTCCCAGAAATGAATGGATGTATCAAATCATCACGTTTCATAAGCAGCCCAATGCTGGCTTCCCGCAACCATGGCAGTTCTATGGCCTGAATAGGAGTATCTGTATTGAGTTCCAACGATCTATTTGCTTACATGTAAAAGGTTGAGATTTCATCCAGCGATTTGCGTTTTAAATCCGGCACTGTGCTACCCTCTGCTGCATAGCCAACAGGAATTAGTAAGAATGGCTTTTCATTTTCGGGCCGTTCGAGTACCTTAGATAAAAAGTTCATTGGACTGGGCGTATGCGTTAACGAGACCAAACCAGCGTTGTGTATGGCTGTTAAAAGCATGCCAGTGGCAATTCCAACCGATTCCTGAACGTAATAGTTCTTGCTCTTTTTGCCGTCAACCACATCGTGTACCTTTCTAAAAACTACGATGAGCCAAGGTGCTATTTCCAAAAATTCCTTGTGCCAATCTGTACCAAAAGGTTTAAGATCATCGATCCATTCTTCCGACATCCTTCCGTGGTAATTCTCATATTCCTCTTCTTCTGCCGCCAATCTTATCTTTGCTTTCAATTCAGAATTATGAATGGCGCAAAAGTGCCAAGGTTGCTTATGGGCACCCGAAGGTGCCGTACTTGCCGTTTTGATCAAGTTTTCGATGATGGCTCGATCAACAGTCCGATCACTAAAGGTTCGAACCGTTCTTCGAGCATTGAGGTGGTTAAAAAAATTCGCGGTTCGTTCGAGCATAGCTTTTTGCGCAACTTCCGGCATTTTTAATGGTATGTGTGGGTAATCTTCTCCTGAACTCATAAACCTATTCTAACCAGATTCGGTCACTCCCCTCAAACTTAGGCGATTGAATGGAAATCACTATTAATGGCTTTTTAGATGTGGTTACAACTGCGTGGGGTGTTCCAGGCAGGATTACGACCACATCGCCTTTTTTTATCTTCTGTTTCTTGTCTCCCAAAGACATTGTTCCTTTGCCTTGAACAACAACAACCACTTCGGTGTGATGTTGGTGTTTGTGAAGTCGTACTTCATTTTTAACCCAAATCGCGTATGATGATGAATTGGTATCGCTGTGCAATTCTTGCACATGAATGTTATCGAACGCACTAGTTGGAACCAGTTTTTTCCCCTCATACACTTGAGCAAATAAGGCTGAAATTGGCAAAAAAATCAATGCTAACAAGCACCCTATCAATCTATTAATCATGTAACTTTGATTAATCATCCTCAACTAGAAATCGATTCTGTACCAAAAGTTTGGCAGCCTGCCCAATTGGTACTCTTCTCGATATATCTTATTTCCTGGATTTTCTGGATCCTCAAAATAACCCATGGTTAAGATGTTCTTCGTATCCAAAGCATTTGCTAAATCAATGGAAATTTCGTGGGTGCTGTTTTTGGCGTTAAACTTTATTCCAAGCTTTAAATCCCAACGGTAATAATCTCTAAATTGAAGCGTATTTCGTTCCGAATTAACGATAATAACTTGTGCGCCATCGCGTTGGGTTGCAATAGAATCGATGGGTGAAAAGCGCTTCCCGCCTCCCATGGTAAACTTGGTTCCAAATGAAAGGACGTTCTTTTTATTTTGGCCAAAGGCATGTTCGTATCCCCCAAGAATATTAAAAATAAAGTTGCCGTTAAAATCCGAATTTCGGAGAACGCCATCACTTCCTTTATACTTAGAATCATAAATGGATCCCGTTGCCATTACGTAGTAATTCTTATTAAAGTATCGTTCAATGGTAGCCTCTATTCCCATGTTGTTGCCGGTTCCGGTATTGGTTAAGGCATCTGGGAAAAAGCGCGTAAAACCTGATCCTTGATTAATGAGCGAAAACGAACTCGAAAGTTGCTCCACGGGTACGTTGTACAATTGTTGATAATAGGTTTCGGCTCTAAAGCGAAGATGTGGATTAATCATCTTTTCGTAGGATAGAACAAAATGATGACTGCGTGATAAACCTATGTCCATGTTGTGGCGCCCAAGCGTTTTGGTTGTTGAATCGGTAAAGTTTGAATAGTACACGTACAATGGTTGCGCCTGGCTGTGCATTCCGTAACCAAACG
The DNA here is from genome assembly GCA_047614125.1 of Bacteroidia bacterium. Taxonomy (GTDB): domain Bacteria; phylum Bacteroidota; class Bacteroidia; order NS11-12g; family UBA9320; genus JBLHHI01. The sequence goes on from JBLHHI010000005.1 coordinate 27,405, forward strand.
ATATGGATTCGCTTCCTGATTTTTGCCAGTTGAAACTCAATCTGGGTTCAATTGCCGTTTGTTGGCCTCGAGTAAAATATAAGAAGTGAAGCCCCGCGTTAACCGTTAGATCCGAAAACCACTTGTATTTCCAGCTGGCATAGGTACGTGCCATAGCATCTTGCGACGTATTGTTGAGCAGGATGGTCCAATCGTATGGAAAGACTTCGCTTCGCAAGCTATCGTCGTAATTTAAATGGTACAGATCCGCTATTACCCCCACTTTCAGAACGCTTCGAGCGCTGAATTTTTTATTAATATCTGCGTTTAGTGTTGATTTATTGTTGAACATTTTAGATCGAGAAACGGGTAGTAGCTCGTATCGGGTGTATTCATTCGGATCCCGTATTATCTTATTGTGGGTGGAACGAACTTGCTGTGCATTGTGCGCCAACACGATGTTAAAGCGCGTAGTATTGTTAAGAAAATGTCGATAGTTTACACCTATCACGCCCATGTTAGTTCTAAAGTATTGATCTCTGTCTTTTTGACCATATAGCTCTCTTGTTGGAATTGAATCGTCGCTAAATACAATATCGATTGAACTTAAACCGCCCACCCCAAAAATTGAAAGACCTCCCTTTTTAGTAGGAAAGTTGAGTTTGAAGTTAAGATCTTGGTAATTCGGAACGGCATCGGTTCCAATGTCGATTCCAATTTGTTGAAAAATGGCGAAGGTGGCGTATCGATAGGCAATGATGTAGCTCGATTTCTTTTCTTTATTTATAGGCCCTTCCGCAGATAGTTCAGTGCCGAACAATCCAAATTGACCACTAAACTCCTGTTTATTGTAATTGCCATTCCGCATTTTTAAATCAAATACTCCAGATATTCCATTCCCATATTCCGAAGGAAATGCGCTGGTCATAAAATCCGACTTACCAATTACCTTATTGTTAAGCATCGATATTGGGCCTCCCGTTGAACCTGCCACGGCAAAGTGACTTGGGTTAAAAATATCTACGCCTTCAAACCTCCAAAGTAAGCCCAGCGGCGAGTTTCCGCGTATTACAATGTCGTTTCGCTGATCATCCGTACCTGCAACACCGGCAAAATTTTGTGCCATTCGAGCAGGATCTTGCCTGCTGCCCGGATATCGCTCCGCTTCTTCCGCATCAAAGCTTCTTCCACTTACGGATATCATTTCATTGTTGGAAGCCTGTGGTTTCTTTGAACCTACTTTAACTTCATTCATGATGTTACTCACTTCAACCATTTCCGCCTTAACTTCCAATTCCTTACCGGAGGAAATGATCTGATTTGGCAGTGTGAAATCTTCATACCCTAAATAGCTAAAGGTTAAGGTGTGTCGACCAATTGGCACGTTTTCGATTTCAAAATATCCAAGACCATCGGTACTAGCTCCGAGTTGAGCATTATCAACGGAAGTTACGAGCACGTTTACCGAAATGAGCGGTACCTTACTGTCGCGGTCTACAACTCGACCTCGAATAGATTGCGTGGTTTGAGATTGAACTTGAATTGAAAAAATTGTGCTGAGCGCCAGGGTAATAATCAACAAGCCATGCTTTGCAAGTTTCTGTGGTAACATAAATCTTCGTTAATAAATAAGGATTTGGTTAAACACGAAAATACCGTAAAATCAGATAGTAGATTACATGCTCAATTAAATACTCGAAACTCATTGTCCACAAGCGTTCTGAATTCAAAATATGAATCGAACTCAGGTTTGAAAGTCTATACAGTTGCAGGTGTTTTTACTTCGGCTCGTGTTTTGTTAAAACTTCAATTTTCTTTTGCCAAAAAGCTAACACAAAAAAAGCGGTGCCTTTTGAGCATCTCTTTGGTGTAAGATTATTGATTGTTCTTAGTTGTTAGAGATTGTGTAAAGGATGGTCAAAGTAGTAGCGTCATCAAAATTGATGTCTGCATAGTTACCACTGTCCAAATCCAAAGAGTAGTACAAGTTGTGACCGTTGCTAACACCATCCGCAGTGTAACAAGATCCAATAGCTGAAACTACGGTTTGGTTGGAAGTAGTTAACGTTACTTGAGCAGAAGAAGTACCTACAGTACGCGCTCCGTTTCCTGCGTCAGCAGCAGCAGCATCAGTAACCTTTAACTCCATGCGACCTGGCAACGATCCAGCTGAAATCTTAGCTGAAACCGTTCTATTGGCTTCGGTTGTACTTCCTACGATCGATGAATAGTTCATGCATACTGAAGAATCTTTAGCATTGTCAAAGCCTAACGGAAGACCTGCTTCGGTTGGAGCCTCAACGGCTAAAGTGATTGAAGTACCACTTGTTGCAGTAAATCTAAAATAGCTACTGTGTGTGAATCGTCTGCGTCATCTTGAGCACTGGCTGTGAAAGCTAAAGTTACTCTTAACCTGAGTTCGATTAATCCTTGCGGTTCAGAACGCTCGTCAATAGTGAGATGCCAATGAAAATTGTGAATAAATAGCGGGCTATTTTGAACGATTTTTATGAAGTAGATTGCTGTTGCCAAGTGGAAATGAGAAATTTGCTTTTTAATAAAGCCGCATTGTCTTCATTATCAGTTCTTGGTTTACCCCGGGAAACCTACAAACAGGACGCTTCGACTATACAATTTTATAAAAATCTGAACCTGCAAATATTAATCGAACTCAGGTTCTTAGAATAGCTAAGCAAATAATTTTCTTTTCAAATAAAAGAGTAGTAAGTATAAATAGTTTTATCTCGTCTCCAAAGAACATACATCCCTTTTCGACGGCACAAAGGTACATCCAAAACATTCACAAAATCAATACTAACCGTAATTTGAACGTTTAAAGTGCGCCTTTAGTGGCGCAGGAAAGGCAATTATCGTTTTGAGCCCAGTGTTTGTATTACCCATTCATCGTTTCGTACGAGGTGATGAAGGTTTAATCTCAATCTTATCTTCGAGATTAATCTCATATTCAACGATTGAATTCATTATTCCCTTAAATTTGCAACCGTTGTATATAATGGAAATAGCATCGCACATAAAACGACTCAAAAAGAATAAATACCCCGTTACTCTTTTGATGGTTGTGTTCATTTTTGCCAACCATGTGTTTGCGCAAATTCTCCCAAACTTTGGAGGAGAACGCGCTGGACTGTCCACGCTAAGCTTTTTAAAAAACGACATGAATCCCATGTCGCTTGGGCTTTCGGGCGCAAGTGTGGCGCTTAAAGGAAATGCATTTTCAGCGGTGACCAACACTGCCGGCTTAACCGATTTAGATCAATCCACTTTTGCTGCAAGTCATATGCTCTTAGGTGCTGGAATTCATCAAAGCTTCCTTAGCTATCAACACAAGTTGAAAAATGAAAACGTTATTGGATTGAGCATCAACTCGCTCAACAGTGGCGACATGGAAGTGCGAACGGAATTTCAGCCCAACGGTACAGGCCAGTTTTTTAATGTGAGCCAAAATGCCCTTGGTGCGCATTATGCCGCACGACTGTCTGAAATGTTTAGCCTTGGCGTTGGATTTAAGTTAATTTACGAAACCATGGCAGGCTACCAAAATACAACGGCAGCGGTTGATGTAGGGTTTCTGTACAAAACAGATTTTAAAAATCTTCGCTTTGCTGTTTTTGTTCAAAATTTTGGTGGAAGCTCTCACGTTTCGGGCGAAACGGTTCAAGTAAGCTATAACCGAGATGGTTTGCCGGAGCTTTCGCAATATGCATTGCCAACTGTGTTTAAAATGGGATTTTCGTTCGATGCGTATCATGTAAAAAATCATCGCTTGATTCCTTCGCTCGAACTGAATAACCCAAACGACAATTCCGAAAATATTCGAATTGGACTGGGTTACAAATACGCGGACGTTTTGCACGTTGGCACCGGAATTAAATTGAGCGTTAAAGGTCAGAGTTATCCCACTTTTGGGTTCTCCTATAAATCACGTGTTGGCGCTCATCCTATGCGCATAAGCTATGCCATGAATGCTACAAATTATATGGGAACAAATCACCTTTTAGGAGTAACCATCGAACTTAATAACCGAGATAGAAACGAATGAAAAGTTCTAAAGTTACGGCACTAATGTTTTTCAAGTTCTTGCTATTTGTATTTGCAACAACTTTAATTTTCTCTGGTTGCGAAGGGTATTTTGGAAAGAAAACTTCGCTCGACTTTATTGAAACACCCGAATTTGTAATTAGAGATATTTCCTACGTTCCAATCCAACCCGCGTTAACTAACTTTATTCGTCCGGTGGATGTTCTTACTGGCTTCGACGAGCTGCTCTACGTAGTTGATGCAGCCACCGAAGAGATTATAGCGTTGGATGAATCTGGTAGAGAGTTGGGTAGGATGTTTGTGCAGGGTGTTAGGTCGGTGGTTCAAGACCGAAGATTAAACCTGCTGGCTCTTGGAACCATTACCGATACAATTTCTTCAACCGTTTACGAAATTGCCTGCATTTATCGGATTAGCCTTCAGGGAAGAAATGGCTACGGCATTAAACAAGGAGCGATCACTAACCGAATCATTCATCCATTTTATTTTAAGTCTACTTTTTCGAGTTCTGATGCAGAAGTACGTTTTAACAGCATTGGCATTTTGGCCGATAATCAGTACTACGTTTCTCGTTCGGGAAATGCTACCAATCAATTTAGCGGACCCGACGACGCTATTCTATTGTTTGATGCACAAGATAAGTTTATTACTCCAATTAATGTGAGTGCCAACGGCGTGTTTTATCGCGATTATTTCAAAAAACCTTTTGGGTTAACCACCCGTGTTCAAGCTCCTCAATTATTTGCCGGAGGAGGCAAAGACTTCATTTACACCTCAATTTCTCCAGATGGAGTAATAAAGGCTCAATACATATCCTTTGTGGAAACGGAATTTGGAGCAAGCTACCAACCCCAAGGAATGACCATGAATGCAGAAGAAGCGGACGGCTTTATGACCACGCCTTTCCGATTCGATGAACCCAAAGGCTTGGCCATGAGCGGAGATGGTACAAATTTAATCTTCATCACCGATGCCAATAAAGATTCACTTTACCTGTTCTCATTAAATGGATACGAAGGTGTTAAACCTCCACCAGGTTACAGCAGCAAGAAATACATACGAACTTCCTTTGGCGGAACGGGTCTTGGTTTAATGGAATTTAATGCTCCAATGGGAGTTGCCTATAAAAACCAGGTGGTGTATGTGGCAGATGCGGGCAATGGAAGAGTGTTGCGATTTAAGCTCACCTCCGACTTCGATTAACTCATTCCGCATCCTTCAATAACGTTCCTTCATTTTCTAAAGTTGCTTTCCGATCTATTTTTCCTGAAGTTGTGAATTGCAGATTTTCATAAGAATATATCTTTTTAGGATGCTCCACTCCGGGCCAATTCGATAATACTTTTCGCAGTAAGCTCTCATTTACATTTCGTTTAGCCAGCAAAACAAGTTGCTCTCCGAGCATTGAGTCTTTCTCTTTCCAAAAATATACATCCTGAAAACCCATCTCATCTTGCAATCGTCGTTCTAAAATTGAAATATGTAACTTCAATCCACCGCTGTTAACTACTAAATCATTGCGCCCCCTAAAATGAAGATGCCTTCCATCCATCACAACTAAGTCGTTGGTTTGCCAGCTCATGCCTAATTCAGGTATTGTTAAAACCAAACAATCCTTTTCGTTCAATTCGGCCAATACCCCATCAAAGAGTTGATAACCCTCTGTTTCGCTATCCTGCAAAATTGCCTTTAAAGCCACATGACTGGCAGTTTCAGTCATTCCGTAGGTATGAAAAAACCGCACACCGTGTTCATTACTGAGCAAGGCCAGTTCTGAATGTTGATTCTCAGTTAACGCAGCTCCCCCAATAAGCACGTTGCCAAACCGCATTAATTTCAACCTCGACTTTTCATCCAAGAGGATGTTTTGAATTTGGTGAGGTGTTAAGCTGGTGAGTGAATAGGTATGATCGCTTTTGATGGTTAACATTGGGTTGGTCGTTGGTTGGAATACATCAACCTTCCAACTCTGCTGCAAGGCACGTAGCAAAACCATTAATCCACCAACCTTAGTAACGGGCAAACAAAGCAAACAATGTTCATATTCTGTTAACCCAATGGCGGCCACTGTTTTACGTATGCTCCAATCTACCAGCGAACGTTTTAGGCATATTCTTGTGGGCAATCCGGTGGAACCAGAAGTACTTAGCTCGAAATTGTCTTCTAAGTACCAACGTTTCACCAGCCCCTTAATATGAGGGACTAAATCTCCATCATCTCTTTCATCCCAAACAGGATTATTTACAGATGACGCATTGTGTGCAGGAAAAATAACGTTGTTGATGCTCAGTTTCAAGAGTTTAGCTCAGTTTGTCGGCAATAAATGAAAGGAGTCTTTCCACATCTTCTGGAGTATTGTATATGTGCGTTGATACTCGAATGCAATCGAGACCACTCTCTGCAACAAAGCGCAAAATGAGTTTGTCTTTTCGGGCTTCTTCAACCAGTTTGTGGTTGTCGAGGTTTAGAATGCGAAAGGATATCACCCCTGCCATCGATTTTGGCTCAGAAGAAGTTAAAATTTCCACACGATCTCCAAATTGAGCAAGTCCATCTCGAACCATCCCATTCAATTGTTTAATGCGTCGCTCAATGTGGTCAGATCCAATGTTCTGATGAAATTGGACGGCCGCTTCCACACCTTTATATAACGAAGCACTTTGCGTTCCATAAAATAACCGATGCGCATCCTTAGGAAACTCGCCTAAATCAAAACCACCCGTATCAAGCTCCCAAAGGGCACCCGAATGGCCTCCAACAAAATGCGCTTCCAACTGATCGATAACTTCATTACTTACATAAATAAAACCCGTACCACTTGGCCCTAACAGCCATTTATGGCAGCAGGAAACATATACATCGCAGCCTACATCTTTCAGATCCATCGACAACATTCCTGGGCCATGCGCCCCATCAAAAACCGTGATAATATTATTCTTTCGAGCAAGTTCCGCCAACTCTTTTATCGGCAAAACCTGACCCGTAGTACAAGGAATGTGTGGAATGGCCAAAACTTTCGTTTTTCTGGTAATTGCTCGCGTAACAACCTCTATCACCTCATCTGCGGTAGGGGGCAAGGTAATCATCTTGATCTTTAAGCAGTCTTTATCAGCCCGGTTAATCCATGGCATTGCGTTGCCCACATGTTCTTGATCCGACAAAATAATTTCATCTCCTTTTTTCAAGGGAAGTCCCCAGCAAACCGTATTAATGCCCTCCGTTACGTTGTGCGTCATAGCAATTTCGGTCGCATCCACCTTCATTAGCTGAGCCAAGGCTGTTCGTGCTTGTATTTCACCACCGCCGTACTTTCCCGCGCTGTTTACCCTTGCTGCTTCATTTGCAACAGCGTTGAGAACAGCTTGTGGAATTATTCCCATGGTGCCGTTGTTTAAAAATGACAAACCTTCCGATATATTAAACTCGTTTAGAACCACATTCCAATTGGGCTCTGTTGTGTTGGAAAAAGTGGATAAGCTCGAATCAAAAACCTTATTATCTCCAACAAATGGAGCAGAGAAACCCAGTCGGTTGTTTAAAAACAATCCCAACAAACCTATTCCGCTGTGCTTCAAAAATTTTCGCCGGTCTGCCATAAAACGAAGCTACAACAAAAGAAATAATAATTTGAGCGCTCGGCATTTTTTAAGCAAAGCACTTCATTGATGGCATGGCAACTTTTCTACCGAGAATTGAAGTGTGCCAAACATCTAATATCGAACTTGAGTTATTCAGAAAGCAATACAATTCGTGCAGGTTTTTCATTCTTCTGATTTACATTTCGAAAATCTGATATATCCTTTACCTTTCGGTATTTGAATATCATTAAATTCGCGGGTTCTATGAGACAGAATCAAAATGTGTCTTATACATGAATTGAAAAATAGCAAAGTACAATGAGAAAAATCCTTTTTACCCTTATCATCCTATTATCGTTTTCAGATTTATTTGCCCAGAAAGGTGGACCAATCGTATTTACGGTTGATAGCGATACCATTTGGGGTGCAGAATTTGAGCGCGTTTTTAATAAAAATAATAAGAACCCCGATGTTCGGCCTTCCCAACAAGAATTAGATGATTACCTTAAACTCTATGTTCGGTTCAAGCTAAAGGTAAAGGAAGCATATGCTTCAGGAATGGCGGAAGATCCTGCTTTTCAAAAAGAATTGGCTGGGTACCGAAAACAATTGGCACAGCCTTATTTAACGGATAAGTCGGTTACGGATCATTTAATTAAAGAAGCCTATGATCGGATGATGGTTGAGGTGAACGCGAGCAATTTGATGATTCATTTACCACTTTCGGCCTCTCCTACCGACACTTTAGCCGCATGGAATCGAATAAACAATTGGTATAACCTTATTTCTTCTGGAACTTCTAGTTTTGAGCAAATGGCCCGAGACAGTAGCACGGATGATCACGGCCGCGAACACGAAGGCAAGTTGGGTTATTTCACTGCTTTTAATATGATTTATTCCTTTGAAACAAAAGCCTACACTACTGAAATTGGGGCCATATGCAAGCCATTCAGAACTCAATATGGTTATCACATACTTAAAGTAAATGACAAGCGTCCGGCCCGTGGGGATGTTAAGGTAGCTCACATCTTAATTCGCATAAACAACGACGCTGATTTTGCAACGAACAAACCTCGAATCGATGCTCTTTATGAGCGCGTGAAAAAGGGCGAATCTTGGGATAAGTTGGTCCTAGATTTTAGTGAAGACTTTAGTAATCGAGAACGAGGAGGTCAGTTGAATTGGGTTACCAGTATTGGAGGAAATATACCAGAAAAATTTAGAGAAACGGCGTATTTATTGAAAGATGGCGAATACTCCAAACCAATAAAAACGGAGTTGGGTTGGCACATTGTATTGCGCAAGGAGCTACGAAAACAAGATGACTTTAACAAACTAAAAGAAACCATTAAGTTTAAAGTTTCGCGTGATGATCGAAGTGAATTGAACAAGTCGGCGGTGCTAAGCAGAATTAAAAAAGAGAATAACTTTGAAATTAATGACGCGGTTCAAGCCCTATATATGAGCGAAATTGAAGACGCTCCTCTGAGTGGTTGGAAGCCAACTGCATTGCACAAAGGTTCGGAACTTCTTTTCTCGATTGGTGATTCTGCCTTCACCTGTGGGGCCTTTACAGAGTATGCCAGCAACAACTCGTTTTCGAATAAGCAATTACCTGCGAAACAAGCCGTTGAAGAGTTGATGGCGTCTTATATCGATCAAATGAACTTGGCCAATGAAGAAGCCATCCTTGAGCAAAAATATCCGGATTTTAGATATTTGATGCAAGAATACCGCGATGGAATTTTGTTGTTCGATTTATCCAATAAAATGGTTTGGTCGAAAGCATCGGAAGACACCACAGGCCTAAAGAACTTCTTCGAAGCAAATCGATCCAACTACGCTTGGCAAGAACGAGCCACGGCAAAGCGGTATACCTGTTCTAGTAAAACATCTGCGAAGCGCACTAAAAAAATGTTGATGAAAGGCAGTTCGAATTCTGACATTTTAGCTAAGGTCAATAAAAAGAATGCGCTGGCCTTAAAAATCGATGACAAAGTATTTGAGCGTGGACAGGATTCCTTGGTTGACCAACTGAACTGGTCGAAATTAAATTCGGTGTTAGAGATGTCAGATGCGAGTAATAACCGAGTATTTGTCGTTATATCAAAAATTCAGGAACCTGCACAAAAGGAAATGAAAGAAGCCATGGGACCCATAACCTCAGATTACCAAACATTCTTGGAAGAAGCATGGATTAACAATTTAAAAATGAAATATCAGGTTCACATCATGGATGGGGCGCTTGACAAATTATTCATAAAAGAATAGCTATTTATTTTAATGTGGCGTAACTACGAATCTTTGGGATTAAGTACAAGAACAACATCGAGCATTGCTGTTCTGAGTGTTCTTGCTTTGGGTTCTTGTGCTTCGGACTTGCCTAAATATTCGGTGCCAAAAGGTGAGGCAATTGCCAAGGTGGATTCGTTTTACCTTTGGCGAAAGGAAGCCGACCAGCAACTCTTGGGTAAGTTTAATTCGGACGACAGTGCGGCGATTTATCAGCAATACATTCGTCAATGGATCAAGGGCAAGGCCCTTTTCATTCGTTCGATGGAAGTTCTATCCAAACAAGAAAAAGATAAAAAGGCCCTATTAGAACAGTATTATGCAGATCTTCTGGTTTATGAGTTGGAAAACAAATTGCTGCAATCTAATTCAGAATCAGAAGTTACCGAAGTTGAAATCGAGAGTTATTACAGCCAAAATCAGCGAAACTTTGAACTCAAAGAAAATTTAGTTCGTTTAAAATTTATTAAAGTTCCCAATACCGAGGAGGCCAAAAGTAGGCATTGGTACATCTTGGCCGACAACGATGAATTGGATTGGTTAAAAGCAGCAAAGTGGGCTCGAGATCGAAAGGGGCAGGCTTTCCTTGATGAAACAGCGTGGCTTTCGTTCAACGACGTTTTAAAGGAAATACCAATCAATACTTACAACCAAGACAACTATTTAAATAACAATCGATTTATACGTACCAACGACGACCGATACTTGTACATTGTTTTAATATCAGATTTCCGAATTAGAAACAGTCTTTCTCCGTTGGGGTACGAGCGCGAAAACATTCGACAGATCATTATTAACAAAAGAAAGGTGGAGCGATTGCAACAAATTGAGGCAGAAATCGTAAAAGAAACATACAAAACCCATAAAGTAGAAATATTTTGAAGAGACAAAGAAGCTGGAACCAAGTAAAAGTTGGGTGCTTAGTGGTTGGTTTAATCGCGGCATTTGCCAACAATACCCAAGCACAAGACAATTCTGTTGGAATTTTGGATGAAGTAATTGCAATTGTTGGTGACAACATCATTCTTAAATCGGATTTGGACAAAGAGTATTTTCAACTTCGCTTACAATATCCAGAATACGACGGAAATCTTAAGTGCACGCTCTTTGATCAATTGCTTACCCAAAAATTACTGTTGCATAAGGCCGATTTAGATAGTATAGTGATCGAAGATGAGCGCTTGGAATATGAAATAAATCGACGAATTGAGTATTACGCATCTCAAGCAGGTAGTGTTGAGCGGCTTGAAAAATACCTTGGAATCCCGATCATTCAGTATAAGGATGAAATGCGTAAGAAGGTAAGACAACAGATGTTAATTCAGGAGGCTCAGGCAAGCATGCTGAACAATGTAAAAGTTTCTCCAACAGAAGTTCGAACGTTTTATGAAGAAATTCCACTCGACAGCATGCCCGATTTTAACGCTGAAGTTGAAGTAGCCCAATTGCTGGTTAAACCAAAACCCAGCAAGGCTGCCGACGACTATGCTCGAAATACGGCAGATCGTTTGCGCGCCGAAATCGTTTCGGGTGATAAAGACTTTTGCATTGCCGTTGACATTTATTCCGACGACGTTGTTTCGGCTCGTGATTGCGGCAACTTGGGTGATTTTAAACGCGGTCAGATGGTTCCAGAATTTGAAGCCGCTACCTTCAAACTTAAAAAAGGTGAGATTTCTCCCGTTATAAAATCAGATTTTGGATACCACATCATCCAACTTATTGAACGAAAAGGAGAAATTGCCAATGCCCGTCATATTCTTATACAACCTAAAATTCTATCCTCTGATCTAGAAAAAACAATGGCCAGCTTACAAAAAATTAAGAAGATGGTTGAGATGGATTCCATAACTTGGTGTGAAGCGGTGCGCAAATACAGTGAAGATGAAAATTCGAAAGGCAGCTGTGGCTTTTACACCGACCCCGAAGTGGGGAGTGCCCAGGTTGAAATAACCTTGTTGGAGGCAGATGTTGCGCTGCGAATTGAAAAGCTGAAAGTGGGCGAAATATCGGCACCACATTCAGTGCCTCAAGCAGATCGGAGTTCAGCCTATCGCATCTTGTATTTAAAGAGTGAAAATCCACCTCACAAAGCGAGCCTAGAAAAAGATTATCAGAAAATATCCGTTTACGCACTTGAAAAGAAAAAACAAGATGTATTAAAAACTTGGTCTGTTTCGTTTCGAAAAGACTTATACATTTGGATCGATGATAAATACTTTGTTTGCGACGGAATCGATTCTTGGTTAAATTAGAATTGAAAAATCTACCTATTGAAAATTATTGAAATGAGTGAAATCTACAAGAATGATAAAGAGGCTGCTGATGCCTTATATGCCACTGCCGAAGATCTTAAAAAAGAGATTAGTAAGGTAATTGTTGGACAAAAAGAGGTAGTTGAAGGGGTGTTAATGTCGATTTTTTGCAACGGGCATACGCTGCTTATTGGCGTACCTGGTTTGGCAAAAACGTTGTTAATTAAAACCATTTCGGATGTATTGGACTTGAGTTTTAATCGGATTCAGTTTACCCCCGATTTGATGCCATCCGACATTACCGGTACGGAGATATTAGACGACAAGAGAAACTTTAAGTTCTCGCACGGCCCCTTGTTTGCCAACATTATTTTGGCCGATGAGATTAACCGTACTCCTCCAAAAACACAAGCAGCACTGTTGGAAGCGATGCAAGAGAAAACGGTTACGGTTAACGGAACCAATCATATCTTGCCTAAACCATTTTTTGTTTTGGCAACACAGAATCCCATTGAACAAGAAGGAACCTACCCATTGCCGGAGGCTCAACTCGATCGGTTTATGTTTAATATTACCTTGGATTACCCGAGCCAAGAAGAAGAAATTGACATTGTTAAGAATACAACCAGTGGCATCGAGGTTAATGTTAACAAAATAATTTCAGGTAATCAAATTCTCGCTTTTCAACAATTGGTTCGTAAAGTACCCATTGCCGATAACGTATTAACCTACGCCGTGCAGTTGGTTGGAAAAACCCGCCCAGAATCAGAACATGCTTCCGACTACGTTAAAAAGTACTTGAACTATGGAGCCGGCCCAAGAGCGAGTCAGTTTTTGGTGCTGGGAGCCAAATGTCATGCTTTGATAAAGGGTAAATATTCGCCGGATATAGAAGATGTGCAGGCCGTTGCGCATTACGTTTTGCGTCATCGCGTGGTAAAGAATTATCAGGCCGAAGCAGAAGGCATTACGGTAGAGAGCATTGTAAAGCACTTGTTGTAAGCTGTAAAGCATTATTTGGAGAATTTTGTTCCCCAAACTGCTGATTAACAGCTCCTTGATAACAAAAAAATATTTAAGTAATTGTGTTACTACGTTCTTGAAAAAAGATAATTTTGTGGCGTTTTAGAAACGAATTGAAACGACTCACCACACGACTGTTACATTTGGGCTATTTAGCTGGCATTCTCTTGCTGGTGAATCAGGTGATATGTTTAAGCCTTAGCTCAAAATTTAACAGCGAAAAAAGCAACTGGTTTGAGGTTGAAGAAGTTGTTAAAGCTCAATCGGATGAAGTTCTAGACACCACGCTAAATGTCTTGGCAGGGGCCTTTCGTTCTGAAAGCTCAACTGCAGAAAATGCATGGAGATTTAAAAATAAAAAATTCAAACTTAATCCTCATTCTACGGGCGCAGATGGTACCCGATTGTACCTGCTTCTGTGTACATTTTTAATTTGATTGAAAACTTCTGCTTCAACTGAGCACCTCGCTTAAGTTGAATAATCTCACCGTGCGTTCGCACAACGATACTTTTCATTTCTCAAATTAAAACAACCGCATCCTAGATGCACTTTTCATGAATACCTACGAATTTAGTTTTGATGAAGCGGAAACGCTTCAAAGAATCAGTCATTTCCTGCCAAAACAGGCACCCTTAAAAGACTTTATACACCACAACAGCTTACACGCTTTCGATGAACACCCATTTGAAACAGCATTGGTTCACGCCAAAAAGATATTCGGTTACCGAACTACCCTGTCGCTTTCTGAATATCAAGACCTATATGCAAAAGGCCGAATAAATAAAGATGTGTTTAGGAAGGTTTTAGTTGAAGAAGTTGGGGCTGAAAGCGCTGCCGAATGGCACGCAAAGATGTTCCAAAAAGAAAAATCCACAAGGCAGTCGAAGCGAATTGGGGCCCTGCGAAGACTTTGGAAAACACGTAGACATTTAGATTTGGATGCAGCCGTTCACGATCAACTTTTCCGTGTTTTGTGCAGTTATCTCGATCAAGGTATTTCCATTTGGCCTTTCCCCGAAAATGGTGAAGGCTTGCTCTCATCCATTAAAGAGCTGGAATGCAATGGAATAACGAGCTTCTTCCACCATCCACGAGCTAAATTCCTGCTGAATGAACGGGGGGTAGACCTTGAATACCTACTCAATATTTTGGTTGGTGATCCAGCCTTATATGAAAATTATCTTTTTGATCAGCAATTTGCACATGCCGGCTGGTCGGGTTTAATTGATGTTTTGGAACATAAAAGTGATGCGCTATTCGACAAGCGCGAAGTTTCTTTGCGCGATGTAATCTTTTTCGAACTCCTCTTAGAAATTGACGCTTGTGATCGAGCCTTCGACAAAAATTGGCTTCCATTGATTCATTCTGCATCGGATGTAGATTTCAAGCTTCTACAAGACATCGAAATTGACAACTCTGATTTGTGCATGCAATATTGGCAAAAGGCCTATGAGTGGACTTATTACAACGAAGTTTTGGTTGGGCTCTCTATGGAATCCAGCCAAATCAATGAAAATTATGTTAAACCCGTCAGCTTTCAAGCACTGTTTTGCATTGATGATCGTGAATGCTCCATTCGACGGCATGTTGAGCACTATGCCCCATGTTGCCAAACGTACGGCACACCTGGCCACTTTGGGGTTCCATTTTACTACCAACCGCAAGGAAGTTCGTTTAAAACCAAAGCCTGTCCTGCACCTTTCGATCCCACACACCTCATTTTGGAACGTGCCGCAAAAAAGAAAAATCTCCAAAAAGAGCATCATTTCTCCAAACATTCACACAGCTTTATTGGTGGGTGGTTGCTCTCACAAACATTGGGGTTCTGGTCGGCAGTTAAACTCTTTCTGAATATTTTCAAACCTTCACTTAGTCCAGCTACGGCTACATCTTTTGCTCATATGGACAAGTTTTCAGAGCTTTCAATTTTGCACCATGGAAAAAAGCGCAACGGACTTCAAATAGGCTTTACCACAGAAGAGATGATGGATTGCGTGGAGAATGTTCTGCGAAGCATAGGGCTAACCTCCAAGTTTGCCGACTTGGTCTATGTAATTGGGCATGGATCGAGCAGCATCAACAATCCATATTATGCGGGTTACGATTGTGGCGCATGTTCCGGCCGGCCAGGATCTGTAAATGCTCGTGTGTTTTCTGACATGGCAAATCGGGGTGTGGTGCGCTCGGAGTTGCGCAATCGAGGAATTGAAATCCCAGAATCTTCCCAATTTGTTGGCGGTTTGCATGACACCTCTCGAGATGAGATCATTTTTTACGACGAACAAAATCTAAAGGAAGATCTTGTTATGCAGCACCAGGCCAACCAACACATCTTTAAACAAGCATTGCATTATAATGCTAAAGAGCGCTCAAGAAGATTCATCTCTGTGGACACGAACCTGCCTGCCAAAAAAGTTCACGAAAAGGTAAAAGTACGCTCCATCTCATTATTCGAGCCCAGGCCCGAATTGAATCATGCTACAAATGCTCTTTGCATCATTGGAAACAGGACGTTAACTAGAAACGTTTTTTTAGATCGACGGGCTTTTTTGAACTCATATGATTACCAACAAGATCCGGATGGCAAGCATTTACTCAACATTTTGAATGCCGCGGCACCTGTGTGTGGAGGGATTAATCTAGAATATTATTTTTCAAGAGTTGACAACCAAAAACTTGGTGCTGGATCAAAGCTCCCACATAATGTGATGGGTCTCATTGGGTTAGCCAACGGAATTGGCGGTGATCTACGCCCCGGCTTACCCAGCCAAATGATTGAAATGCACGACCCCATTCGGTTGATGATGATTGTGCAACACAAACAAGAGCTTGTTCTCAAAGCCATCCAACAAAATCCTTCCACCTTTAATTGGTTTAAGAATCGCTGGATTTGGTTGTGTGTTTTGGATCCAATTACTCATGAAAAACATGTTTTCGATGGAACTAAAATGAAAGCGTATGATACGGTGCCATGCCCTATTGGCCATATAGCAGGCTTAAAACCCTTTATAGAAGAATCGGAAGAGAACCTTCCAGTTATGCTGCTTGAATCCTCACAACTTAAATCACAATGGTCATGAATCAACTGCTAGTACTTTTTTGGCTCATTCCTTTTGTTGGGTTTATTGCCAGTCTTTGCGCCTCAAAGGAGAACGAAAAACTGCTCTCAAAGTTATCGATAGCAACCGTTGGGGTTGAATTACTTCTTGCCATTTCTTTCGTAATTTTTTGGCTTTTCAACAAGAACTCTGCACTCAACATTAAGGAGCTAGTGCTTTTCAAGGATCAGGAATATGAGTTTTTCATTGATTTGTTTTACGACAAAATCAGTGCCATTTTCTTATTAGTTGGCGCCATCCTAACCTTCTTAATTACCGTTTACAGCCGATATTATCTTCACCGAGAAAAGGGCTACAAGCGATTTTTTAACACCATCCTCTTTTTTCATCTTGGTTACAACGTTGCGGTTCTATCCGGAAATTTCGAAACCCTCTTTTTAGGATGGGAACTCATCGGAATTTCTTCCTTTTTACTCATTGCCTTTTATAGAGAGCGATACCTTCCAGTTAAAAATGCCTTTAAGGTTTACAGCATTTATCGAATTGGCGATGTTGGTCTACTTTTAGCGATGTGGATGAGTCATCATTTATGGCACGAAAACATCACCTTTTCAAAGCTCAATCAATACAACTTGGTTCATGAACAGCTGCTGCATCATTCCTTTGTTGGAATCTTTCTTTCGTTGTGCATTGTTTTGGCCGCTGCCGTTAAATCCGCTCAATTTCCATTTTCCAGCTGGTTGCCTAGAGCTATGGAAGGCCCAACCCCTAGCAGTGCGATTTTTTACGGATCGCTTTCCGTGCATTTAGGTGTCTTCCTGTTATTGCGCACACAGCCTTTTTGGTCTCAGTTGGTTTTCATAAAGGTCAACATTGTTGTTTTAGGCGTTGTTACCACCTTGGTTGCTTCATTGATTGCACGCGTTCAGTCTTCTATTAAAGCTCAAATTGCCTATGCTTCGATAGCTCAAATAGGCATTATTTTTATTGAAATTGCGTTGGGCTTCGAAACTCTGGCACTCGTCCATTTTGCAGGGAATGCGTTTTTTAGAACCTACCAGCTTCTCGTTTCGCCCTCTGCCGTTACGTATTTGATACGCGAACAGTTTTACAATTTTAAACCAAGAATCAGCAAGAGAATTCCAGGAATTTCAACTAAAATTCAAAACGCTGTGTACATGTTAAGTTTAAAGGAATGGAACCTCGATTCAATAATGTATCGATTTTTATGGCAGCCGGTTAAGGCCTTAGGAAAACCCTTTCGATTTATTGCTTGGACCAACTTGGCTCGATTCTTCATTCCGCTATATATAGCGGGTTGGGTCTTGTATGGTTATCGTGCGCACATTCCAAATTCGCTCGAACATTTCTTCCCTTTTCTATTTGCGGCCATTGGACTGGCACTGGTTCTAAAGGCCTTCACCGAACGCAGAAGACCTACGTTTTCGATTATACTGGTTGTAATGAATCATTTATGGGTGGCTTTGGCCGTTTCATTCAATGATGATTTCAACTTTTTCCATGTCAGCATATTTCTCGTTGGAGTAATCTGGTCGGGTGTGGTGGCATTGTTAGCTCTTCGCAGACTTTCCAGCCTAGAAAAGGTGGTTACACTCAATCGATTTCAAGGCCATATTTACGAGCACCCAAAAATTGGCTTAATCTTCTTTCTTGCCTGTTTGGGATTGGCTGGGTTTCCAATAACGACCGCATTTTTGGGTGAAGATTTGATTTTCACACACATCGAAAGCGACCAACTCTTACTCGCATTCTTTGTGGCGCTTAGCTTCGTCATCGATGGTTTAGCCCTAATTAGAGTTTACGCTCGCGTTTTTCTGGGTCCGCACATCAAAACATATCACGAAACAGCGCATCGATCCAGCTAATTTATCTCAATTTTAAATCAATAAAACATCAAAAACATAATTTCATAATGAAAACAAACGTATTAGAATCAAAAGGATTTTCAAGCCTAAAAGCATTCTGGAAGCAAGATTTGCGAGCCGGTTTTAATGTTTCTTTAATTGCCTTACCACTGTCTTTAGGCATTGCCATTGCATCTGGTTTCCCGGCCATCGCCGGACTGTTTGCTGCCATTATTGGGGGCATTTTTGTATCCCGGTTTAATGGATCATTCGTATCCATAACCGGTCCAGCCGCAGGTTTAATTGTTGTAAATCTTGCATCCATCGATCGACTGGGTTTAGGCAATAACGCTTTGGGGTATCAATACACCTTGGCAGCCATTGTGATGGCAGGTATCTTCATCTCTTTATTTGGCTTGCTCAAGGCTGGTAAGCTCGGTGATTTCTTCCCCACCGCAGCGGTTCATGGCATGTTGGCCGCCATTGGTGTTATCATCATGGTTAAGCAACTCTTTGTTGGAATTGCCATGAGTGCCCACGGCCATGAGTTTTACGAAGTAATGAGCGAGCTTCCTGGAGCCCTCATCCATGCCAACCCTGAAGTTGCAATCATAACTTTGGTTTCTTTGCTCATTCTCATTGTTTACCCCAAAATTAAGGTACGATGGATTAAGTCCTTACCCGGACCTATTTGGGTAATTCTGGTGGCCATTCCGCTGGAGTTTCTAATGGATTTTGAGCATGTTCACGCGTATCATTTTTTGGGTGCGGATCACAAAGTTGGGCCACAACTGCTGGTCCACTTACCGGATCGCATTTTGGATGGTGTGGTGCTGCCCAATTTCGGTAAGATCATAAGCTCTGCTTTTTGGATTTCTGTTGCATCAATAGCTTTAGTTACTGCATTGGAATCTTTATTGAGTGCCATTGCGGTGGATTCATTCGACCCAGAAAACAGAAAGAGTAATTTGAATAAAGATCTCGTTGGTGTGGGTGCTGGGTCCAGTCTTTCTGGTTTCATTGGTGGATTGCCGGTTATCTCAGAAATTGTACGTAGCTCCGCCAATGCCAGTAGTGGCGCTAAAACACAATGGTCGAACTTTTTTCACGCCACCATACTTTTATTGTTTCTCTTGGTTGGTGGACCAATCATTTCCCATATTCCCTTAGCTGCCCTTGCGGCCATGCTAATCTTCACCGGATTTAGATTGGCGTCGCCAAAGGAATTTAAGCACATGTTTAAACTTGGGAAAACCGAATTTACGGTCTTTGTTTCCACCCTGATCATGGTATTATTAACAGATCTTTTGATAGGCGTTGCCTTTGGTGTAGTGCTCAATCTTGTTTTGAATTTCATTCGTTCCAAATCAGTTAAAGACGCCATTATTTTGAAAGAAATTCACACCACAGGCATTAGTGGAACCATGACCATTCGAATTCGAGGTGTGTTGGTGTTTAGCAACTATCTCAAGTTTAAAAAGCTCGTGCAAAAAAACAAAGATGTGAATATTTGTGTTGATTTTGCCGATTGCCGTTTTATCGATCATACCGTAATGCATCACTTGCATGGTTTGCAAAAGGATTTCAAAAATAAAGGCCAAAGTTTTTTATTAGCCAATCTCGATGATCTTAAAACGAAATCGAACGACCCCTTGGCGGAACGCTTTGCTTAAGAACACTAATAAGCGCTTGACAAATTGCTTTTCAAGCGCTATTTTGATCAAATTGATTTTCTCTATTATGCATTCTATTAAAATAATTCTTGATGGACTTTTGGTTAACATTTCGCTAAGTGCTGCACTCTTTGCACAAGATGGCGCGCCACCTCCCATCGAAAGCGCCACCAAAACCGAGCTTCGATATGCGCTTAATGCCACTGGTTCTAACTACTTTAAATTCACCGCCTTAAATCAAGTTTGGGTTCGGTATACTCAGTTTAATAGAAACTCGGGAATAAACGGAACCATGGTTGACAACCGTGCAGACATCGGCATTCGGCGACTGCGTTTTCAGTTGTACGGACAGCTTTCGGAACGTGTTTTTATGTACACCCAATTCGGACAAAACAACTTTACCGCCAATACTCCACGTTTCACCGGCTCCTTTTTTCACGATGCGGTGGTAGAGTATTCGGTTGTGAAAGATCAACTTTCCATTGGGGGAGGTTTAACGGGTTGGAGCGGATTGGCTCGATATGCTTCTCCATCTATTGGAAAGATTATGACCCTTGATGCCCCGCTGTACCAGCAGGCTACCAATGGAGTAAACGATCAATTCTTACGAAAGCTCAGCATCTATGCAAAGGGTAAGTTTCACAAATTCAATTACCGGTTAGCCGTTTCGGATCCTTTATCGGTTCAAAATGGCGGCGCCAATTCAAGCACCTTAAACGGAAATGATGCTTCCTTTTCTCCACTCCCACCTACCAAACAGTTTCAAGGCTACGTATTTTATGCGTTTAAAGATGAGGAGGATAATACCACGCCGTATACCGTTGGCACATATTTAGGAAAGAAACAGGTTTTTAACATTGGAGCTGGCTTCATCCAACAAAAAGATGCTATGTGGCTCACTGGGTTTAGCACAGACACTACTTTTCACAATATGGTTTTGCTAGGCGTGGATGTGTTTTACGATGTTAATTTGAATAAAGGAAAGAACGATGCCTTAACCGTGTATGCCGCTTTTACGAACTATGATTTTGGTCCCAACTACATTCGGAATGTGGGTGTTATGAACCCAGGCAATTCATCCGAACCCTTTATTGCACACCAAGGGTATCCAGTTGGGAATTCCTTTGCTATGATTGGAACTGGGCGCGCTTATTATTCTCAGGTCGGATATTTATTTGCCGCTAAAATTGGTCATTTGGCAAAGCGTTTTCAAATTTTTGGCTCGATATTAAATGTGAACTATGAGGTATTGAGCACAAGTTCGAGCACCTTTGAGATGGGTGGAAACTTGTTTTTGACGGGCGATCATTCCTCAAAGTTAAGTGTCATGTATCAAAACAGACCGGTGAATAATACCATTATTTCCCCCTTTGGTGATGGCTGGTTGTACGGAGAATCCTACCGAAAAGGCATGTTCGTATTGCAATATCAAGTCTCAATTTAAGGCCGTACCATTCAGAACTTGATGAGCTCGTAGTTGGTGCTTCGGCCTCCGGCTTCTTCTTTTTGAAGAATGCCTTTTTTCATCAAATCTTGGATGTCTCGTAAAGCCGTATCCGCAGAACACTTGCACATTTTGGCCCATTTCGATGAATAGAGCTTGCCGTCAAATCCTTCCAACAATTTGGCCAGCATTCTGCCTTGACGTTTGTTCAAGATGGTAGTAGAATGTTTGTTCCAAAATCGGTGCTTAAACAAAACACCTTCAAGCGTTTGGTTGGATGTTTTGATGGCTTTTTGCAAACAGTTTAAAAACCAGTGCAACCATGCGGTTACATCCAAACTGCCCTGTTGCGTTTTTTCAAGTATGTGATAATAGGCTTTTCGTTCTTTGCGTATTTGGGCCGACATGCTGTAAAAGCGCTGATTAAGGCCATCTGCTTTGGCAAGAAGCAAATCTGTGAGTGCACGCGTTATCCGTCCATTCCCATCTTCAAAAGGGTGGATGGTTACAAACCAAAGATGCGCCAAGCCTGCCTTGAATACCGGATCGATGCATTGGGGAGCGTTGAACCACTTTAAAAAAGCCTTCATTTCTGCTGCTACTCGATTGGATGCCGGTGCTTCAAAATGCACCTTCTCTTTTCCCAACGCCCCAGAAACCAACTGCATTGGCCCAGTTGAGTCTGTGCGCCAAGTACCAACTTTGATTTTTATCAGCCCACTTTTGCCACGTGAAAACAGCGATTCGTGCCAGCCAAAAAGCCGATTTTCCGTAAGTTGAACGGAATGATTTTTAGTCGCATCAAAAATCATGTCTGCCAAACCTTCCACATCTCGCTCGGAGTATACCGAGTTTTTAATGTGGATGCCTAAACGCTTTGCAAAAGATGATCGAACTTGCTGTACATCCAACAACTCCCCTTCTATTTCACTCGATTTTAATCCATCTAGGGTAAGAGTTTCGAGATCTGCCTCCCCTCGGAGCTCTACATCCAAAACTTCCATCCTTCCCACCAACTGTCCTTGAATGTTGCGCACCTGTGCCAATAAGCTTTCAAGCTCTTCGCTTTTCCAAGTAAAGCTAGGCCAACCTTCTTTTTGATGGATGTATGGAAATATTCCCCGCATAATATGCGGTAAATGTATTCTTTATTCGCCGCATATAAAAATTATTCGCCACAATTTATGCGGATATTATAGGTTGTATTCACCGCATTTGATAAGGATGTCATTTTAGTTTAAATGCACAATTCATAGATGCTTAATCCAGTTTACAATATTTACCCAACCCTGAAGAGGTGGGCTAAAAATTATGGTATTTTTGCGCAGCTTTTAACCCCACATATAAACATGATTGGTCATTCGTATTTAAGCAACGCCGATGTGGATTCCATCGACGATTTATACCTACAATATCAGGAAAACCCAACGAACGTTGAAGAAGGTTGGCAGCGGTTTTTTGAAGGTTTTGATTTGGCCTACAGCAAAACTGGGTCTTCCTCCACAACACCTGCTGCATCGGAAGATATGCTCAAGGAAATCAATGTGTTGCGCCTTATTAACGAAGGTTATCGTACTCGAGGGCACTTTTTTACGAAGACCAATCCAGTTCGCGAACGACGTAGTTACAGTCCAAACCTAGAAATAAAAAACTTTGGATTAGTGGCCTCCGACTTGGACAAAACATTTAATGCTGGGGTTGAGCTTGGCATAGGACCCGCAACATTACGAACGATCATTGACCATCTGGAAGCAACCTATTGTCAAAGCATTGGTGTGGAATTTATGTACATTCCAGATCCGGAGCGGAAAGAGTGGTTGCGCAACAAGATGGAAACATCCAAAAACCAACCATCGCTGTCTATTGAAGAAAAGCGTGAGATGTTGCGAAAACTCAACCAAGCCGTTGTGTTTGAACACTTCTTGCACACCAAATACGTAGGTCAAAAACGCTTTAGCCTTGAAGGTTTAGAAACACTCATACCCGCGCTTGATTCGGTGATTGAATTAGGTTCCACCATGGGCATTGAAGAATACGTTATTGGCATGGCGCACCGAGGCAGGCTCAACGTTCTTGCCAACATTATGAATAAGAGCTACGAAGAAATTTTTAGCGAATTTGAAGGCAAGGCGTATCAAGACTCGGTATTTGAAGGCGACGTTAAATATCACATGGGATATTCTTCGAACGTAAAATCTCGAGAAAACAAAGATATCCGTCTTACCTTGTCTCCAAATCCATCCCACCTCGAATCTGTAAACCCGGTTGTTGGTGGAATTGCAAAGGCAAAATTAGATGGCAAATACAACAACGACTTTAACAAAATTGCGCCCATACTAATTCATGGAGATGCATCCATTGCTGGCCAAGGTATCGTGTACGAAACCATTCAAATGGCTGGTTTAGAGGCGTATAACTTGGGTGGAACGATCCACATTGTGACCAATAATCAAATTGGCTTTACCACAAATTACGTGGAAGGAAGAACCTCTATTTACTGCACGGATGTAGCCAAAACTACCAAATGTCCTGTATTTCATGTTAACGGCGATGACGTAGAAGCTATTGTTTATACCATTAAGTTGGCTATGGAATACCGGCAACGCTACAATATGGATGTATTCATCGATTTGCTGGGATATCGCAAGTATGGGCACAACGAGGGCGACGAACCAAGATTTACGCAACCCAACTTGTACAAAGCCATTGCCAAACACAAAAATCCACGTGAAATATACACGGACAAACTGGCTGAAGGTGGTTCACTTGAAGCGAGTTTAGGAAAAGAAATGGAAAAGGCATTTAAATCTTTATTGCAAGATAAACTCGATTCCGTTCGAGAAAACGATGCAGTGGATTCGAACAATGCAGCTTCTACTACTTGGTCGAAAATTAGACGTGCCCAAAAGACCGATTTTGTTTCCTCGCCAACCACGGCAATTACTAAGGCCAAATTCATTGAATTGGCCCATAAAATAACTTCCATACCTGCTGATTTTAAAGCATTTAAGAAGGTTGAAAAACTTTTTAATGATCGAGCCGAAATGGTGAAATCAGACAAATTTGACTGGGCGATGGGCGAGTTAATGGCTTACGCCAGTTTGGTGGCAGAAGGCCACCCGGTTCGCATGAGTGGTCAAGATTGCGAGCGTGGCACCTTTAGCCACCGCCATGCAGTGCTAACCTCCGAAGACAACGAAACGGAGTATGTGCCGCTTCAGCACGTATCAGACACACAGGCTCGATTTGAGATTTACAATTCCTTACTTTCTGAGTTCGCGGTTTTAGGTTTCGAATACGGTTACGCCATGAGCAATCCGGAGGGCTTAACCTTATGGGAAGCGCAGTTTGGAGATTTCGCCAACGGGGCACAAGTTATTATCGATCAATACATTGCCAGTGGCGAAGCCAAATGGCAGCGATACAATGGAATGGTTCTCTTGTTGCCGCACGGCAGCGAAGGCCAAGGTCCGGAACACTCTTCTGCACGACCTGAGCGGTATTTGCAACTATGCGCAAAAGAAAACATGCAGGTAATAAATCCCACCACACCGGCCAACTTATTTCACGCTTTACGCCGACAGTTAAAAAGAGACTATCGCGTACCCTTAATTGTACTAACACCAAAGAGCTTGTTGCGCCATGCCTTGTGTACCAGCACACAAGCTGATTTTACCACAGGTGGATTTAAAGAAGTCGTTGATGATGAATGGGTTAACGCAAAAAATGTGAAACGCGTTGTCTTTTGTAATGGTAAAGTTTATTATGATTTATTGCAGAAACAGCAGGATGAGCAAATCAAAGATGTTGCTGTTGTTCGAATCGAACAACTCTATCCGTTGCCTGAAAAGCAATTGCAAGATCTGCATAAAAAGTATCCAAAGGCAGAATGGCTGTGGGTTCAGGAAGAACCTAAAAATCAAGGTGCATGGACGCACTTATTGCGATACGATTGGCCCACTAAGCTTGATGTATTGAGCAGAAAATCAAGCTCTTCTCCTGCAACAGGTTATGCCAAAGTGCATGCTCACGAACAAGGTGAATTGTTACGGCGTGCCTTCGATTTAAACTTTTCGGAAGTGATTGCTTAATCGCATGCTAATCCAACACTCTCGTATGTTATACAGTGCATCCTAAGGCATTGTTGCTCACACTTTCTTTCGGGACGTATAATTGTTTGATTGCACCATTTATTCCGGACATCTTAAGTACAATGCAATTTCATTTTTTTAAAAATGTTGGTTTACCTACCGTTGGTTAGAAACCTTCTCCCACTCCACAAAACTCACTTGCATCTTCTTTGATGTTGATTCTATCTTAGTGGGTAATAATAAAAACCCATCTGAATTTATATCAAAATTGAATCATGAAACAAACAATTTGTCTCCTCCTCGCTAGCACTCTTTGCAATACGTTAATTGCTCAGAGTACTCGAGAAGTACCCTATGATTTTAAAGAGTTTAACACTGGCCAATTCATTATTTCAACTTCGAATGGAGGATACTTCATTGCTACCGACACCCCATTAACCAGCGCCTTTATGGATAAAAACGCCGGAAGTGCTAAGTCAATGATTTTTAACAGCTCGGTTTGGATTGGCGGTTTGGACGAAACCGGTGACTTGCACCTTGCTGCCATGACGTACCGACAAAATGGACATGACTTTTTCCCGGGTCCAGTTTCGGCTGACTCCCTTTATTCATCTAAACCTGATTTCGATTAATATTTGCAGGTTCAGATTTTTATAAAATTGTATAGTCGAAGCGTCATGTTTGTAGGTTTACCGGGGTAAACCAAGAACTGATAAGGAAGACTATGCGGCTTTATTAAAAAGCAAATTT